>JAJYOI010000112.1 GCA_021796275.1 Bacteroidota bacterium | reverse complement strand
TTGTGTTGATACTCCCGCATCAAAGAATAGGCTCTAATTCTTTGGAGTTGCTGCACTCAAACTAAGGCACAGGCTCTAATTCCTTAGAGCCGCCACTCTCAAATTAACGTATAGATTCTAAGCTTTTGTAGGGGATACTCTAAAACCAACGCATGGGTTCTAACTGCTTAAACCCCGTATTCCCGTTTTCGAATAAGAAATCTAAATTCTTTTTGCTAATAGTGCTGTTTTGAAGTAACATTTCGCGTGTACACCTATGGGTTTTTCCTCGTTCCCAGATTCCCAACGAAGGCGCTGGGGGAACGAGATGGAAAGGAATAACTTCCGTGTTACCAACCACGCCGCCCTTCGTTTGCCATTATGCCGTTGTGCAGGTGATGCTTGCACGGCGGTTTTTTATCTATGGTGTACCTTGTACTACAACGTACACCTGTGAACTGACTTCTGTAGGAAGAAATACCTTTCCTGAAGAAGTCTTTATCATTTTCCGTTGATCGCCAAATTGTGTATCATCATTTGGCAAATCTGGTATCACCATCTTTTGAAAATCTGTTCCATTCCAATGATAAAAATTATACCTGGTACCGAAAACCCAAAAGTCGTTTGGCGAAAATCCGTTAATGTCTAAGCCCGTTCTACCCAAACTTCTCAACGGTAAACCAAACGTGCTCAAGTTTGTCGCTCGGAAATCTGTGAAACTTCCTTTGGTCTCGAATAAATAGGATTCCCATCCAATGATGTATAAGCGTAGAGAATCCGTTATGCTGCACCGGCTTGCATAGATATCGCCGAGAGAGTTATCATCGTTCGGAATTTTGATAATAGTACCTGTAGAGTCAAAATCGTCCAGCAACTTTAACCAACTACTGCCATCATACCTCCAAATTTGTGGATAATCTATTCCGCTTGTGTTGTAATACGCTAACATATAGACTTCGTTTTTCGAGACTCCATAAACTCTGTAGAAATTAAAATTTGTTGGTGCTTTTTGGTACACCCATCCCGCGGAGTAACCATCTTTTGTATAAACCATTCCGCTATCTCCCACGGCAATAAAATATCCCTTGCCGTCTGTCCACACGCTGTGTAATTCGCCCGGATTTTGGAATTGATACCTTTGCCATTTCTTTGTGGTATTATCAAATTCAGCTATAGCGGGTTTTTCACCGGCATACGCGTAATAACCAGCTGCTACCATAAAATGGCTATCCCCTGTCACATCATTAGCAATAACGAGAATATTATAAAAGTCGATCGTGTCATTCCATGCCCTGCCGTTCCAATGCAAACCGGCATAAAATGTCTGGCCAGGAACGGTAGGTCCGTGCATATTCCCCATCACCCAAGCGTCGTCATCTGAAAATGCCCAAGCTCCGCCCACCTCCGAAGGCCACCACGCGATGGTGTCCAGCCGCCATGTAAAGTTGCGGTTGCCTGCGGGGTACTCGCAGGTGGTTGGCTGCGGGGGAATTATCGGCGGTGGTTTTTTACAATCGGTGCCGGAGAAGAAAAGAAGAAGAATTATTAGCACTGTGAGAAAATATGTCGCACACGCCGTGGCGTGGTTTTCAACCAGCGACGCCATCCACATGAGCGCTTTTGGCACCATGGCTTTCAGCGCCACTTTTTGCGTGGCATGTACAGCATGCCTCGGTTTTGTCATACTGCACTCCTATAGCTTTTACACATCATCGCAAAGTAAAAAGCGCCTGTGTGCAGTGCTGTTGCACTGAAGGAAATTCGGGTAAAATTATTTTGTAGGTTTGGTGGTCTCATGTGGTGTGGCTCCCGTGCACGCTTATAGCGTGGATTGCAACTCTGGGCGCCCCGTGTTTTAGCTAAGAAATTAGCTCTGAACTGGGGATAAGGTAATTTTAATTTACGAATATGTCAATAGGTTAGCCGAATAATATCCGAGAATTTCTCCTTGTAGACGCCGTCGCTTATAACGCCGATTTTTACTCCTTCTCCATATGTCATAAACTGAAGCCGTGCTGAATCTGCTTTGAGTTGCACGTCCCCTGCACTGACAATATTTTTAGTTACTGGTCCGGCGGGTATCCTTATTATTTTTACTGACGGAGATGCAATGAGGGTGCGAATCTTTTTGGGGTGAATTTTGCATATAATCCACCGGGAATATTCAGAGGAGCCTTCTATAACTCCATCTAAAGATTTGATTAATGCTGCAACTTCTTTTACAGCGGGTGCTGAATT
This sequence comes from Bacteroidota bacterium, assembly GCA_021796275.1. Lineage (GTDB taxonomy): Bacteria > Bacteroidota > Ignavibacteria > UBA10030 > UBA8401 > JAJYOI01. Next base: position 7,222 of record JAJYOI010000112.1, on the reverse strand, counting down.
TATTTCCACAACTATTCTTATGCGGTCTTTTGAGTCTGTTTTTAAGTACGGGTTCGTCAGTTCATCTCTAAATTTCTCTCTAACTGTGAGTGAAGTATCTGCCGCCTCAGCATCTCGAAAAATTTCATATAATGCTGATTGAAGTTTCTTTTCGTTCGCTGATCTTGCGGCATATTCTTTTTCAGACTTTTCCATTTGCTTCAACATTAAAGAATCTCTGTGGGTCTGTCCCGAGGCAGAAAGGGCAGTCATTAAAATAACTGCCGTCAATACACACCATGGCGTGGTTTTTAACATCAACACGAGTTTTACATGATTTTTCATTGTAAATCCTCCGTCAGTTTTATGCAGCAATAATTATTGGGATTAATTTGAATTCCCAGGTTGCAACAGAAATGGAATATATATCCCGTCATCACCTCCTTTTATCGATTACCAATAATTGCAATTGCTCCTTTTTCACTCCACCCGACAATTACGACTGTAGATTTTGTCATAGCGACTCTATAATAATCTGCGCCAAGCGCTAATTCCGGATAGACTTTCCATGATTTCCCGTTATAGTGAGCCACAGAATTAAAACCCACAACAAATAAATCATTGTCAGCGACACCACGCACTATACCAGCAAAAAAATAACCGTCTGTGGTAATTGTATCTTCTACCCACGTTCCTGATTTATTTCGATACAGTTTTTCCCCGCACGCATAAAGTAACGAACCGTCCTTTGTCCAAACAGAACCGACGCTAATCGTACTATCCCATTGCAACCGTTCAATAGTAGTTTGATCGGTAATGCGGAGAATTGTGTTATGCTGCAAGTTTGGGTCGAGCGCGGCACAATAGATTTCTTCTCTATTGGTCGAAGGATTGAACACTCCCCATACATCCCAAAGCTGATTTGTCGTCCCACTCGAAAACTTTGTCCATGTGTCGTCGGCATAATGGAGGATATTTCCCCCGTCTCCGACTGCATAGATGGAATTAGAATTCTCTCCCCAAATTTTTTTAACAGAAAACGAGACAGGTAAACACGTCGTTGAAGTCTGAGAAGTTCCATTCCATCGTGCAATCTGATCTCCATCCATAGCAATCCAAACATCGCTTCCGCTGAAAGCAATTATCGCGCTGGCAGGGTATGAAGTCCTACTCTGTTGCCCACAAACCGTATAGAACCATATCCTCATCAGGTCCCATTTTTTTCCGTCCCATCTTGCAAAATTGTATGCATTCGGGTCAAGCTGTCCCGTCGAGTCCTTCAAATAAATTTCTCCAACTGCATACACAAGGGTATCATTTATTATTGCCACATCATTGAGCATACTGGAGTTGCCAACACCAAGCACAAAAGTTTGGAACATCCAATTGTGCGAGGTAGTATCTGGCGTGTTATCTGGCGGCATAATGGGGTTCTTCCGGCAGTCAGTGCCGGAAAAGAGAAGAACCATAAACGACGCGAAAAGAATATACTTTGTCATTTACCAGTCCTTAGCGGTTTTTATCGAATTATCGCATGTAAAAATGCAGACCTGCGGCAGTGCAGTGTGATAAAAAATCAGGTGAAATAATATCGTTGTGAATGTTTTCTCTCATGTCGGCTCCCTTTTGGGCGCCCCGCACATCTGTAAAGAATTATGAGAAGATAGTACTTTTTTGCTAATGTGTCAATAAGTTGGCTGAAAAATACCCGAGAATTTCTCCAGGTTCAAAAAGGCGGCTTCTCCCTCTGAGATAAAGCGAGTTACACGGCAGCACATAAAAAAGCCCTCTTTATGGAGAGGGCTTTTTTGTTACGCTTCTTTTCATCAACCGATCAGCCACGCTGCACGTGGCACGTACAGCGTGCCTCAGGCTGATTTCTTTTTCGCACGCATCACTTTAAGTTTTTCTTTCGCCTTGCGTCTGTGCTTGCGATGCTTCTTCCACGCGACCTGACCTTTTTTGTTCATGAATAGATTGCTCCTTGCTAATGAATAATGTTATGGTTCGCTGCATGAATGATAAAATCCGCATATCGGACAAATGAGTTTGCACTTTCTGCTGTCAAGTGGTGTTCCGCAATTGACACAATACTGCCAGTAGTGTGCTTGGCCCGGCGGCGTTGCATCAGCCTTTTGCCCGCTCAGCAGCGACGGAATTGTTTTGATGGTTTTCGTTGTTTCGCTTGCCGTCTTCATACATGATGTGGAAGATAACCGTCATTCATGATCAACTCTTTCCGTTTCTCTTCCGATGAGAGCAGCGGCACCGCCGCTTCGAGATGGTGGACAAGCATTGCAAGCCGTTCGTTCTCCGATTGAACTGATAAAAAAGTTTGACGCTGTTCCAAATCGAATCCGGCTTTCTGCACCATGACAAACGAAAGAAGCTTGCTCCGCTCCGTTGCCGCATCAATTTCGCTAATTCTTCCCTTGAATGCAACTCTGATCATTTGATTATACAATCCGATTGCCTTCTGCCGCAACGGATCGTCAATGGCTTCTTCACGATCAAACATGAACGACACGACGCCGACAGAATATGGCGAGGTTGTTTCCACGGTTTTTTCAAGATGGTAGCGGCGCTTTCCTTCAACAACGATATCCATTCTGCCGTCGTCGTACCGTTTCACAATGTCATCCACCACTGCCGTACAGCCGGTCGCGTGCAGCGTTTCGTTGTCGAACAGATTGATGCCGAATTCAGAATCCTGATCAACGCATTCTGCAATCAGTATCTTATAACGCTGCTCAAAGATATGCAGCGGAAGACGCGCGTCCGGAAAAAGGACAACGTGCAACGGAAAGATGGGAAGCAACTGGCTCATGTCCCAAAGGGATGATTACACTTTTTCAAACCGCGCAACAACGTCATCCCAGTTCACAACATTCCAGAATGCGTTGAGATAATCGCCGCGGCGGTTTTGGTATTTCAAATAGTACGCGTGTTCCCATACATCGCATCCGAGAATCGGCGTCTGCCCGTCGGACACCGGATTATCCTGATTCGGTGTTGAAACAACGGCAAGCTTTCCGTCTTTCCCAATTACAAGCCATGCCCAACCGGAACCGAATCTGCCAAGTCCCGCTTTCGTAAATTGTTCTTTGAATGAAGCGAGTGAGCCGAAAGCGCCGTTGATTGCGGTAATCAATTTTCCGGACGACGGTTCTTTGACCCCTTTTTTCAACTGCTGCCAGAACATGGTATGGTTCACATGTCCGCCGCCGTTGTTGCGCACCGCGGTGCGGATTGCTTCGGGAATAGAGCTGAGTGATTTCAGTAATTCTTCTCCAGATTTTTTTTCAAGATCGGCATGTTCCTTCAGCGCATTGTTCAGATTTGTCACGTATCCGCCGTGATGCTTGTCGTGATGAATTTCCATCGTCTTCGCATCAATAAACGGTTCGAGTGCGTCGAATGAGTACGGAAGTTTGGGTAGTTCGTGTGCCATGACAGTATTCTCCTTCTATTAAAAATTCGTGAAACAGCAATAATGAATTAATAGTGACCACTCAGCCGAAGGCTGATCCGCCTTTGGCGGAATTCCTGCTTCCCCCACTAATACTTTTTAATACATATTCAGTGCGAGCTTTGCTTCCTCAGACATCATGCTCGGATCCCAGCGCGGCTCCCAGACCACATTCACCTGCACCGATGTCACGCCTTTTACCTGTTCGACTTTTTCTTTCACTTCAGGCGGAAGGCTTTGCGCCGCCGGACATCCCGGCGATGTCAATGTCATGTTGATGACCGCTGCGCCTTCTTTGTTCACATCCACAGTGTAAATCAACCCGAGCTCGTAGATGTTCACCGGAATTTCCGGATCGAAGCAGGTTTTCAGCGCTTCAACAATCTGATCTTTAACGATGAGCAATTCAAAAGTATTGAATTCAGACCTGTCCGCCGTCTGTTTGGCGGAATTGTCCGCCGGCGTTTGAGAAATATTTTCATTTTCCATATTCAATCCCATTTTTAATTCAGCCACAAACTTCGAAGACACAAAAAAGAGGTGGATTGATGGATTATTGGATTGTTGGAAAATAAACAATCCAGTAATCCATTTATCCATCAATCCATTTTAGAATCCTCTGTTGAAACAACAGCCTTGTCCTCGGAGTTCAATGCGCCGTGCAATGCGTGCCACGCCAGACTTGCACATTTGATGCGCGCAGGAAATTCCGCGACGCCGGCAAGCGCACCGAGGCAGCCAAGCTCCTCGATGTTTGCTTCATTATTATCGTGAACATCACGCGTGACAAGCGCGTGAAACTTCGTGAACAATTCCTCCGCTTCTTTTTTCGTGACGCCTTTCACCGCCGTCGTCATCATTGATGCTGAGGCTTTCGAGATTGCGCAGCCGGCTCCCTGAAATCCGATATCTTTGATGAGATCGCCGTCCATGTTCAAATAAATTGTGTAGTGATCGCCGCACAACGGATTGTACCCTTCGACCAATTTGTCGGCGTTCTCAATCTTTTTAAAATTTCTCGGATTCTTGTTATGATCAAGAATCAATTCCTGATACAATTCATTGAGGCCGCTCATGCGCCAAAAATCTCCTTCACTTTTCCAAGCCCGCGGGCAAGCGCATCAACTTCTTCCATTGTATTGTAGAACGCGAACGATGCGCGTGCCGTCGCCGGAATACCGAACCGTTGCATCACCGGCTGCGTGCAGTGATGCCCCGTTCGCACCGCAATTCCTTCCTGATCTAAAATTGTTCCGACGTCGTGCGCATGAACGGTGCCGAGTACAAAAGAAATCACTCCCGCTTTTTCTTCCGCTGTGCCGATGATGCGCACGCCTTCAATGTTTGAAATGGCCTCCGTCGCATATTTCAGAAGCTCCTTTTCGTACGCAGTGATCGCTTCGAAGCCGACACCGGTAACATAATCAATGCCGGTTCCCATGCCGATGACATCGGCAATATTCGGAGTGCCCGCTTCAAACTTGTACGGAAGAACATTGTACGTCGTTTTCTCGAACGTGACGGAACTGATCATGTCGCCGCCGCCTTGATACGGAGGCATCTGCTCGAGATACTTCGTTTTACCGTACAACGCGCCGATGCCTGTCGGACCGAACACCTTGTGTCCGGAAAAAACAAAAAAATCACAATCGAGATCCTGCACATTAACTTTCAGATGGCTTGCTGCCTGTGCGCCGTCAACCAGCACGGGAATTCCGCGTTCATGCGCGCGCTGAATAATTTTTTTGATCGGATTGATTGTGCCGAGTGAATTCGAAACATAAACGACGGAAACAAATTTCGTGTGCTCATTCAACAACTTTTCATATTCATCAAGCAACAGCTCGCCGCGGTCGTTCATCGGAATGACGCGCAGCTTCGCTCCTTTTTCTTCGCACAAAATCTGCCACGGCACAATGTTCGAATGATGTTCCATCGCCGAAATAACGATCTCATCATTCTTGCCGATAAATTTTCTTCCGTACGTATCCTTCACCAAATTAATACCTTCGGTGGTGCCGCGGACAAAAATAATTTCGCGTGAATCCGAGGCATTAAGGAACAATTTCACTTTGCCGCGCGCCTTTTCATATTCATACGTCGCAATCTCACTCAGATAGTGAACGCCGCGATGAATATTCGCATTCTGACCGAGATAATACCGCGTCAACGTGTCAATAACAGCTTGCGGCTTTTGGCTTGTCGCGGCATTGTCAAGATAGACAAGCGGCTTTCCGTGAACTTTTTGTTTGAGGATCGGGAAATCCTCACGGATGCGCTGCACATCAAACGACGGCGCAGTTTCAATTTCAGTTGCTGTGGATTGTGATTGTGTTTTCATCTTGAATGAGGTTCGTCTTGCTGAAAATCTCTTTGGGAAAAATCCGCCGTTGCGGAGTGAACAATTTCCGGAAGCTCCGACATCACCACGCTGTCCGCAAGTTTCGCGATAATCAATGAATCAATATACTGACGGAGATCTGCATTGTTGATATACTTCGTCACTTCTGCGGCAAAACCGGTTGTGAGAATGCTGCGCGCGGCTTCTTCGCTAATGCCGCGGCTTTTTACATAAAACAATGACATCGGATCCATTCCGCCGACAGTTGCGCCGTGTGTGCATTTCACATCGTCGGCAAAAATCTCAAGCTGCGGTTTTGTATCAACCGTCGCGGTGTCAGACAAGAGAAGATTCTTGTTCGTTTGTTTCGAATCCGTTTTCTGCGCAATTTGCCGCACAAATATTTTTCCGTTAAACACCGCGCGCGAATTTCCGGTCACAATTCCCTTAAACACTTCGCGGCTTGAACATTCCGGCTGTGTATGGTCAATGATTGTGTGATGGTCAATCAATTGTTCACCTGCCGTGATATACAGCCCGTCAAGCATCGATTCACAGTGTTCGCCGACAATTTCAATATTCAAATCGTTGCGGGCAATTCTTGAACCCAGCGCAAGGCTGAAGCTGGTAAACCGGCTTTCTTTTTCCTGCGTTACCTGCATCGTTCCGACATGAAATGCGTTAGAGCCTTCGCGCTGTTCTTTCACAAAATCGAGCGCAGCGTTTGGTCCGACAAAAATTTCTGTCACAGCGTCTGACAATGAAACGCTCTCTTGACCAGAAGCGTACGTTTCAACAACTGCTGCTCGTGCGCCTTCTTCAAGAATAATCAGATTGCGCGGATATGACACGAGCGGAGTGCCGTCATCCGCCTGTGAAGAATAAATCAGAATCTGAATGGGCACTTCAATATTTACACCTTTCGGAATGCGCACAAGCACTCCGTCACGAAGATACGCTGTGTTCAACGCCGCAAACGCACTGCGTTCGTTCGGGACGCGCTTGTTCAAAAACAGTTTCAGCAGATCCGGGGATTTCGTCGCCGCCTTTTCCAAGCTTTCAATTTCTACACCGGATGGAAGCGCCGATAAATTCGAAAGTGATGGTGAAAAACGTCCGTTCACAACTGCCACGTACAATTTCGCGCTTTCTGAATAAACGTACGGTGAAAGCTTCTCTCTCGTCACGCTCACACGATGATGTTCCGACGCGTAACGGAAGGGTACTTTCAAGAGCGGCACGATGTTGGTGAAGCGCCAATCTTCATGACGCAGCGTCGGGAAACCGAGAGCGGAAAAATTTGACATTCCCGCGGTGCGAACATCTTTCATCCACGCCGGTGCTGATGATGCACCGTTCGAGCTGAACGCTTCAAAGTCCGATTGGTAGTACTGAATTTCTTTTAATTCTTTCGGCATAATTTTTTCTGAGAT
>JAJYOI010000111.1 GCA_021796275.1 Bacteroidota bacterium | reverse complement strand
TCATTTCCATTGTACGGCTGCTTCCTGCGAACAGCGGGCCGATGCAGTTTTTCGGGCATCCTGTAATTTCGCCCGGCATCATGTTCACTACCGCGGGCATTCTCGCTTTTATCGGAATTGCCGCCGGGTTTTTCCCTGCGCGTAAAGCAGCAAGCGTTGATCCGGTAGAATCGCTGAGATACGAGTAACGCTTTCTGCCTCAATCAAATTTCCCTTCCATCTGGCAGCGTGTCGGGTTCAATGTTCTTTTCATTCCAGCAAAAGCCGGAATCCAGAAACATAAGCACTGGAGTCCGCGTTAAAATGGGCATGACATTCGATTTCTTGTTAAGGCGCTTCAAACCGACCCACTACCAGGCAACAATTTTTCTTCTGCTTCAATCCCGCAAAAAAATATCGCAGGATTTCGCTGGAGAAGAATAGAAATCCGGGAATTGTGTTTGAAGCCCAATTTTCTGATATTTTACCACCCCAATGAAGCTTTCAGGCTACATACGCATGTTAAGTCAGCGCGATAATCTTGTTGTGAAGTGGGGAATTCTCATTTTGCTCTCACTGCTTACAGCGCTTCTCTTTCCAAGCGGCGAATCCATTGAATCGGATTACCACACCGGCACGATCTGGACAGATAAGGATTTGATCGCGCCCTTCTCGTTCCCCATCTATAAAGAAGAGCGCGAGTACGAACAGGAACGCGATCTCGCGGCGAAAAGCGTGTACCGTGTTTTTGAAGAAGATGCGTCTGTATCAAAAAATTCCATTGACTCGCTCGGACAGTTTTTTGCTCAATTGCGGGAGGCGCTTGCGATGGAAACGTCGTTGAACCTGAAACGCGACCATACACGCCGCCTGCACCGCACATTCGGTGCCGAGATTGCCGCTGATTCATCTGCCGCGGCAGATGCCGTTCGCGATCTGCATATCGGATTCACCGAAAGCGAATGGAATATTCTGATGAAGCTGTATCTCGCCGAAGTGCACCCGAATAAATTGAAAACCCCTTCGGGGCGCACGCCGTTTACGCTGCAAAAGCTGCGCCGCGATGTCATGCTTGTGGTGAATCAGACTTATTTGCAGGGAATTGTTGACGTCCGCAAATCGCTGTTCGGTGCCGATCTCGATGTTGCATTCCGCAGAAAAACGGATGAGGAAATTGTTCCGCTGAGCCGGTACCTTGATCAGGAAGAGCTTGGCAGAACCGTGCAGCAAACATTTCTCTCGGGCTACAGGCATGATAACGATACGGTGTCCATCGCAACAAAAATTGCGCTGTCGTTCCTTTCACCGAACATCATTTTTCAAAAAGAACAAACTGAACTAGAGATGAACGCCGCCATGGATGCCGTGCCGCACACGATCGGCGTGGTGCAGCAGAATGAGCGCATCATCGGAAGACACGAGCGCGTAACCGAGGATATTAAGCTGAAGCTCGACTCGCTCCGCAAAGCAAAAGCAGAACGGAGCGCAGATATCAATCAGTTTGCAACACTGCTCGGAGAATTCCTTCACATCTTTGTTGTGTCGCTCCTGCTCGGCGTCTATCTGTTCTTGTTCAGAAAAAAAATCTACCACGACAATGCAAAAATCCTTCTCATCGCACTGATCGTTCTGCTCGAAGCGTCCTTCGCGTATCTGACGCTGACAATCGAAGTTGACGCTCCGGTAGAATTCCTCATCGTTGTTCCTGCCGGCGCGATGCTGCTGGCAATTATTTTCGATTCGCGCGTTGCGTTTTACGGAACGGTCGCAATTTCATTCATCGTTGCCGGCGTGCGCGGGAACGATTATGCAATGGCGCTCCATTCGCTCATCGCCGGCTCAATGGCACTCTACACCGTCCGCGACATTAAGCACCGCACGCAGATTTTCCGTTCTATCACATTTATCTTTATCGGCTATGTCGTTTCGATTGTGGCGCTGTCGCTGGAACGGTACGATTCGCTGTTGTCCATTTTCAATCAATGTCTGTTTGCGGCGGCGAACGCCGTCTTCTCACCGGTGCTCACATACGGCTTGCTGATTTTCTTCGAGCGGATGTTCCATGTCACGACCGACCTGACACTGTTGGAGCTTTCCGACTTCAATCATCCGCTGCTGCGCGAGCTGTCGCAAAAAGCGCCGGGTACTTTTCATCACAGCGTCAACATGGGAACGCTTGCCGAAGCGGCGGCGGAAGCGATCGGCGCGAATGCCATTCTTGCCCGCGTCGGCGCCTATTATCACGATGTCGGAAAGATCACGAAGCCGGCAATGTTCATTGAAAACCAGCAAAGCGCGGCAAATAAATATGAGCGGCTCTCGCCGAAGATAAGCGCCAACGTCATTGCGGCACACGTGCGCGACGGCGTCGAAATGGCGCGCGAACACGGCATTCCCGATGCGGTGCTCGATTTCATTCCGATGCACCACGGCACGACGAAGATCAGTTTCTTCTACGATCAGGCGGTGAAGCGGCGGAAGAAAAATGAAGTGATCAACGAAGATGATTTCCGCTATCCCGGTCCCCGACCGCAAACAAAAGAGACCGGCATCGTCATGCTTGCCGATGCTACTGAAGCGGCAACGCGCGCAATTGAAGAGCCGACCATTCAAAAGATCGAAGAAAAAATTGACACGATCATCAAGACGCGCTTTATGGAAGGCGAGCTTGATGATTGTGACCTGACGCTGCGCGATCTGACGAAAATCAAATCGAGCTTCCTGAAAATTTTAGGCGGCATTTACCACGCGCGCATTCAATATCCTGAAACGCAAACACCGGAACTCGCTCCCGCTTCGTCTGAAACGGCGCTTGAGCAGCCGGTTGTAGAACGCCGGCACCGCCGCCGGATTAAGAGCATTGATGTGTCGTGAATTGGTTTGCGGTTTGAGATCCGTGGTTTAAGGTTCACGGTTCAGGTTTTAAGTTTAATGTTTTTTAGCCGCAAACCGCAAATCACAAAACTCGAATCATCAAATCGTGAATCCGTTACCCTAAACCTTTGAATACCTCCACACCATCCGAGATCAGCAAGTTCTTCCGCTTCCTCCAGCTTGAAAAAAGCCTGGCAGAAAATTCCATTGAAGCGTACCGCCGCGACATTTCCCGCTACACCGCATTTCTCGAATCGCAGCGCATTGCACCTTCGTCTGCGCGCGATGAGCACGTTGCGGCATTCCTTCACACGCTCCGCGAACTCGGACTCGCTCCCCGCAGCATCGCACGAAATCTTTCCGCGGTGAAAAGCTTTCACAAATTTCTTTTCGGAGAAAAAATTGCCGTCGCCGACCCGACGGAAAACATTGAGCTACCGAAAACCGGCAAGTATCTTCCAGATGTTTTGAGCTTTGAAGAGATCAACGCAATTCTCAGCGCACCGGAACGATTACAAAAACAAATAGGATGGCGCACGAAAATACAAATCTGGCTGCGCGATAACGCGATTCTCGAAACACTGTACGCAACCGGTATGCGTGTAAGCGAGCTTGTTGACCTCAAACAATCTTCGCTGTATGCCGAAGAGCAGCTTGTCCGAGTATTCGGCAAAGGCTCAAAAGAGCGGATTGTGCCGATTGGAATACCGGCGCTGAACGCGATTGACTGTTACCGGCGGGAAGTGCGAAGCGTTCTCGCGCAGAATAAAAGCACGAACGATGCATTGTTCTTAAGCGCGCGCGGCAAACCGCTGACGCGGATGACAGTGTGGAATATTATTACGGAGTACACGAAGGCGGCGGGTATAAAAAAGAACGTTCACCCGCACACATTCCGGCATTCGTTTGCAACGCATTTGCTTGAAGGAGGCGCGGACCTTCGCGCCGTGCAGGAAATGCTCGGCCACGCCGACATTTCCACGACACAAATCTACACACACATTGACCGCGAGTTTGTAAAAGCGGAACATAAGAGGTATCATCCGAGAGGATGATAGACAGTGAACAATGAACAGTTATCAATAACCAATTGCCGAAGTGAGAAACCAAACAAATGGGATGAGAATACAGCAAAATGCCGAAAACAGCAGAAAAAGGAGAAGTGGCGCTGAATAGTTGTGAAGTTGCAACGAATTTTTGCCGATGCGCAGCGCATAGTTGCCGGTTTACAGAAGATATTTGGCGATGTGCAGCGGCGATTTGACGATTGACAATGACTGGAAAGCGAATTGCAGTTGATTCTCACCGAGGTGCAACGGCTGTTTGACAACTTACAGTAACCGGAAGGAGATTGACACACGAAAATTGCCGGCGGGCTGTGCATAGTTGGCAGTTTGCACGACAACTTTGGTAGCATGCAGTGCCACATTGGTAACGTGCAAAAGACTTTTGACGGTTGACAGAAGCCGGAAATGATTTGCAGAAACTTTTTTGCATGGTGCTGAGCATGTCTTGATGTTACAAAAGTTAATTGGTAGATTGCCACAGCTTTGAAAACTAAATGAAGGCAACAACAAAAAAGCAATTAATGAAACATAGTTATCGCCAAGAAGTTTTCAATGTGTTACTTGCCCAACTACTACAAGAGCGTGGTGTTGTAACTGCTCCCGAAGATGTTCTCAAAATTGTTTCTAGCCCTACTCGTAAAATGCCTGATGTTATTGCTGATTATTCAGGTTTAAGGATTGCTATTGAGGGAGAAGTTGATGACCAACCGAACTACGGACAAAAAGCGTTTGATTCTGCAAGGAAAAGGGTTGAACAAGGCATAGCACACATTGGCATTGCAATAATCTATTCCTCTGGTCTGCGCGAGTATGATTTCGCTCAACTTAAGGAAAAACTCAGTCAAACAGAATTACGCATTGGAATGATCAGCGAAGCCGGTTCCACTGATTACAGCCAAGGCACTGTTGATGATCTTGCGGACTTGTTGCGGCGAACATTCAGTGATCTTGTCAAAGAGGATGTTGTTACAAAGGCAGTTCAAGAGTTGGAGAATGGTATTGAAGTCTTCGCAAGTGCTGTGGTGAAAGAAGAAGGAACGGTAGGTAGGCTTGCTTTAGTTCTCGGTATACAAGAATTACCAAAGCGAGAAAAACGCCAAGAGGAAGACGAGGAATAATGGCGACGCTCAGTCCCCAACAACGGCAAAGCGTAAGTCGTATTAGCGGCTTAGTGCTTATCAATGCATTAGTGTTCCAAGAAGTTTTGGCTGAACACAATTCGCAGGTCAAACCAATCCAGAAGATATTGAATAGCGGCCATCATATTTCCGGATTCAGTAAGCAGTGGAAGTACATTCTTACTAATATTAACTTTTACCCCATCTTTCATGTCTCGGTTCAGATTTTGGAGAACCTTTCTACAAACAAAAGCACAACGAATGCTATTGAAAAGTTAGCAAACACTGCGCAAACGATCGTGAGCTATCGAGCAGCATTGCGCCACGACTTAATGGGGCGTGTGTATCACCGCCTACTGGCAGAGGCAAAATATCTTGGAACATATTATACAAGTATTCCTGCAGCCACACTTCTGCTTAAACTTGCACTTCGCCAAGAGGGGCAAGCACAGATTACTGAAGATTTTCGAGTTGCTGACTTGGCATGTGGTACAGGAACACTCTTAATGGCAGCCGCCGATGGGATTACCGACTTGGATATTCGTGCGCGATCGAGCAGGGATGAAGAATTCGATTTAGCAGACCTTCACAAAACTCTTTCAGAAAAAATTATTCACGGCTATGATGTTTTAGCATCGGCAATTCATCTTACTGCTTCAACGCTTGCGTTGCGCGCGCCACAGGTTTCATTCAAGAAAATGAATCTTATCAGTCTGCCTCTAGGCGGGCCACATCTTCGGCTTGGAAGCATTGAATTTCTTGATGACCGATACGTTAGTGAGTACACCGACCTTTTCGGTGCGGTCAAGCAAACGGATGCGGAACAAGTGACGGGTACTGAATCGAAGAAACTGAAAAATGTAACGATTCCTCCACTTGATCTTTGCATTATGAACCCACCGTTTACACGAAGTGTGGGCGGAAATCTGCTTTTCGGATCACTGCCGGATGAGCAAAGAAAGAAGATGCAAAAAAGACTTGCTGCGCTTATCAAGAAAAAGAAAGCGCTGGCAAACTCGACCGCTGGATTAGGTTCAGTCTTTGTAGCGCTGGCAGATCGCTTCATCAAACAAGGCGGCACGATTGGGCTTGTGTTGCCGAAAACTATTCTCTCCGGCGTTGCATGGGATAAGACAAGACAATTGCTACGAGATAAGTACAAAGTGGAATATATCGTTGCAAGTCACGACCCGGAGCGCTGGAATTTTTCTGAGAACACTGATTTGAGTGAGGTTCTTCTTGTAGCAAGAAAGAAAAAGAATAAGGAAACCAACGATGGCCAAGTTATCGTCGTCAATCTCTGGCAAAATCCGACGACAACGTTTGAAGCGTTGGCAATTCATAGTGCTGTACCAAATACAGCACCGAGCGTCGAAAAAGGACAAGGATCTTATGAAGTAAAAATTGGTAATGACAAAATAGGTGAAGCTATTGGGATTAATTGGATTGGTTTAAAAAGTGCTTATCAATGGATGTTGCCCTCTGCTTTTGGCCAGACCGACTTAATAAGAGTTACAAACAATTTGATTGATGGAAAATTTCAACTCCCAGCGTCAATAGAAATTAAATTGCTAACCTTATCAAAACTGGAAAACCTTGGAACTCTCGGACCAGACCGTCGTGACATACATGACGGTTTTTCGTTGAGCAAGAATCTAACAGCATATCCAGCATTTTGGAGCCATCACACGGATGATGTTTTTTGCTTAGCACAAACCGCAAACAAGTTCTTGTCTCCACTAGGTAGAGCTAAAAATGGTCGGCATCTTCGTAAGGTCAGCGATTTATGGCCTCTCGCTGGCAAAGTCTTAATTGTGGAGAGATTAGGTTTGAACACGCATAGGTTGGTTGCATTACGTACATCAGAAAGATTACTGTCAAACGTATGGTGGACATTTTCTTTTTCATCAGCAGAAAAAAATGATGATTATGAGAAGGCTTTAGTATTATGGCTAAACTCAACGCTCGGTTTGCTTATTCTACTTGCCAATAGAGAAGAAACCCACGGTCCTTGGATCGGATTTAAGAAACCAGTTCTTGCGGCAATGCCAGTTTTATCTGTTATCGATTTATCTGACAAACAGTTGCAGAAACTAACTTCAGCGTACGATAAATTGTCGACACAGCTGATTCATCCATTTCCCAATATGGATAAAGATGAAGTGCGAGCGGCAATAGATACATCAGTTGCAGAGGCTCTTGGATTGCCGGATTTTTCTGTTTTGCGTACGTTGCTTGCACAAGAACCGGTTGTATGCCTTAAAAGACTGTAGCTGTAAAGTTTTTTCCTCGTCAGGTTGCAACTCCCCTCGCTTTCCTCTATTATTTTCTCCCATGCCGGTGGTGTCGTGAGCGTCTATGACGCCATGGCATACATGTTTTTCCACTTTGCGCCTGCCTTTTCCCTCTTACAGCCGGATTTTTTCTTACTGTTTGGAATTTTCCCGCTATGCAGTGCCTTTGCGAGGGCGTGCAACGGCTTTATCGCCCGTTGTATCGTGCCTTCTTTCCCAATGATTGGAAATTTCCGGCATTGCATCGGCTCCGTCTTCCCTATAATTGAAATTTTTGTGTTATGTATCCGGATAGTGGCGGCGTGTAACAATCGGCGGCGGCTTTGCATCAGCCTTTTTTCTTTATGATAGGAAATGTGTGGGTCTGCAACCGGATCATGGCGCCGTGCAACAGGAGGGCGCGTGTGTGCAGACGCTTCGCGCAAATTTGCATCCGCATTGTTTCACTGCGTCAGAACAACCGATCAATGTGCAGCAAGCCTGTGCTGGTCTCCATCCTCTTTATTTTTCTTTACTGGCAGCGCGGGTTTGTTTGAATTGAGTTGAGTGCGATAGATGTTTCACTCTGTAGTTTTCATGTTCGCCCGCCAGAGAATATATGCACGAAGCAGATTTCAGATAAGGTGGGCCAGATCTCGGGAACCGTGAACAACGCGATGAATTTCAACAGCATGACCGCGGATAATGTAGAAAACGAGGTAGGAATCCAGAATTAACACTCTGTAGCCATATTCTTTGAGCCGGGGATGACGGGGAATTCTTCCAAAATGAGGAGAGTGTACAAGTGCACCTATTCGCTTATCAATTTTCTCTACAAACGATGCTGCGCGAGCAGGGCTGTCTTGCGCGATCCAATCGTAGATGGTAATGAGATCGTCTTGCACAATCGGAAGATACCGAATGCCATATCGCTTAGGCATGAGCGCGGCGTCGCAGCTTTGCAATCATCTGAGAATGGGTTATTCCCTTCTTTCCGGCCGCTGCCTGGGACTGAGCTACGCCTAACTTTTCGAAGAGCTCTGCCTGCGCTTTCAATCTCTCGTAGTGCTCAATGGTCATGACAACCAAGTCACCTTCTCCGTTTTTTGTCAGATAGATCGGTTCGTTCCTTTCACGGGCGAGAGCCGAGATTTCGCGAGTGCGGCTGCGCATATTTGATATGGATCGTATAATAGGCATTTGTTCCTCTCTTAATTCTGTTGTGAAAATTAGTACCAAATTGTGATAAAGTCAAGTTTGCAACTCGTTGAGGTTTCCTCTATATTTTCACCACGTAATTCTTTAGCGTTTAATTTTCAAACCCGTCTCAAAAATGATTCTTGAAGAGAAAAGCTCTGTTCTGTCATGCTGAGCGAAGCAAAGCATCCACTCTGGATTCTTCGTCGCTACGCTCCTCAGAACGACCTTTATAAAGATTTTTGAGCCGGTTTCAGACAACTATCATAGAGAGGTTGATATGAGGAAGTCATTGTTCATAATTTTCCCGATTGTTTTTTCCATTTCGGGTTTGGCACAGACAAAGGTTGATTGGGAGAAAAAATTCCGCGCAATTCCGTCGCCGGAAAATCAGCGCGCGTATCTGGAACACCTTGCCGCGCGCCCGCATCACGTCGGCTCGCCGTACGACAAAGAGAATGCGGAATGGATTCTCGCCAAATACAAATCGTGGGGCATCAACGCGCACATCGAAACGTTCGACGTTCTTTTTCCTACGCCGAAAGAACGCGCCGTTGAACTTGTCGAAGACTCCCTTGGAGCCGCGCGGGTGAAATTTACTGCAACATTACAGGAGCCGCCCGTTCCCGGCGACACGACTTCCACACAGCAAAGCGAACAGCTTCCAACGTACAACGCGTATTCCGCGGACGGCGATGTTACTGCGCCGCTCGTGTATGTGAACTACGGCATTCCTTCCGATTATAAAACGCTTGACCGCATGGGAATTTCTGTGAAAGGCTGCATCGTCATTGCGCGGTACGGCGCATCGTGGCGCGGCATTAAACCGAAAGTCGCGGCGGAACACGGTGCAGTCGGCTGTATCATTTATTCCGATCCCGGAAGCGACGGGTACACCGAAGGCGACGTTTTTCCAAAAGGCGCGTATCGTCCGCCGGAAGGCGTGCAGCGCGGAAGCGTGATGGATATGCCGCTCT
>JAJYOI010000110.1 GCA_021796275.1 Bacteroidota bacterium | reverse complement strand
AGTCACAGGCAACGGCAAACCCGCAGTACTGATAAATATTGTACGACAGCCGGACGGCAACACTGTTCAGATTGCCAAAGATGTGAAGGCTGCACTGGACAATTTGAAATCTCAAATTCCTTCCGGCATTTCTATTAAAAATTATTATGACCAATCCGACCTTGTTATCGGTTCATTCGGAAGTGTTCGGGACAGCATCGGAATCGGCGTACTGTTTGCGATAATTGTACTTTTAATTTTCTTAAGAAATTGGCGGGTAACTTTTGTTGCCGCAGTTATCATCCCTGCAACCGTATCTATTACCGCAGCGCTTTTGATGGTAACAAACCAAACACTAAACATGATGACGCTCGGAGGAATTGCCGCCGCAATCGGATTAATCATCGACGATACTATTGTCATCATAGAAAATGTTTTCCGGCATTTCGGGCACGGGCACGAAAAAATATCGCACGCAATTTCGGCATCAATTAAAGAAATGCTTCCGGCGGTTATCGGCTCAAGTTCAAGCACAATAATTATTTTTCTTCCGTTTGCTTTCTTAGGGGGAGTAACCGGCGCATTCTTCAAATCGCTTTCTCTCACGATGGCACTGGCGTTAATTGTTTCTCTTGTGCTGTCATTAATTTTTGCACCGCTGCTGGCTTCCAAAATCATTCGCGTAAAAGATTTTCAGAAAGAAGCTGAAAGCGAAAGTTCCGGCAGAATACTTTTGCTGTACAAAAACTTCCTCGGTTTTCTTGTTGAAAGAAGATGGATTGTTCTGCCGGTTATTCTGCTTCTGCTTGTGTCCGGCTATTATATTTATTCACATCTCGGCAGCGAGTTTATGCCGAAGATGGATGAGGGCGCATTCGTAATGGATTATGTAGCGCCGTTCGGAACTTCGTTGAATGAAACGAACCGAATGCTAATGCACGTTGAAAAAATGATTATGAACATCCCCGAAGTTGAATCGTATTCCAGGAGAACCGGCACGCAGATGGGATTTTTTATTACCGAGCCAAACACCGGCGATTATCTGATCAAGCTGAAAAAGAACCAAAGTAAAAGCATCGATGAAATAATTGATGAACTGCGCGTCAAGGTGGAATCATCCGAGCCGGCGCTGCAAATTGATTTCGGGCAGGCTATGCAGGATTTGATCGGCGACCTTACCAGCGTTCCCTCGCCGATTGAAATTAAGGTCTTCGGAGAGAATAAAGAAATAATGCAAGCCGAAGCGAAAAAAATTGCAAATCTAATCAGCAATGTCCGCGGGGTTGTTGATGTTTTTAACGGCGTAACTATAAGCGGACCGGCTTATATTATTAGAATAAATCAACAAGCCGCGGGCAGAGCCGGGTTTACGGTTTCCGATTTACAACAGATCATTTATAATTATGTTCACGGAGAAATTCCAACGAGCGTACAAAGCGGAGAAAAATTAATCGGTATAAGAATTAGATACCCTGACGAATACAGGGACAACATTGATAAGCTGAAAACAGTCCGGATAATTTCGCCAAACGGCGGCAGCTATTTGTTAGGCTCGCTTGCGGACATTACCGTTGATCCGGGGCAATCGGAAATTGATAGGGAAAATCTTAAACAAATGGTAGCCGTTACCGCGAGAATATCCGGCAGAGATTTAGGCAGCACAATCGCAGCGATAAAAAATGAATTAAACAAAAACTTGGTTCTGCCGCAGGGAATTTCTATAAGCTACGGCGGAATTTATAAAACTCAGCAGGAATCTTTTTACGGACTTTTGATGGTTCTTTTTGCTGCATCATTGCTGGTTATTCTTGTCCTTGTCATTGAGTTCGAATCGTTCTTCCTGCCGCTGGCAATTTATCTTGTAGCTTTGCTTTCATTATTCGGCGTGTTCCTCGCTTTGTGGATCACAAACATTTCGTTTAACATTACGAGCTTTATGGGCGCAATAATGATGGTCGGAATTGTTGCCGAGAACAGCATCTTCCTTGTTCATTACTTCATAAAATTTCAAAAGGAAGGAAAGCCGTTGAAGGAAGCAATTGTTGAAGCCGGTGCGGTAAGATTCCGCCCGATTATAATGACGGCGCTTGCCGCAATATTGGCTCTGATGCCGCTGGCTCTGGGAATCGGCGCGGGTGCGCAGATGCAGCAGCCGCTTGCCATCGCTGTTATCGGCGGATTTTCTTTATCAAGCCTGCTTTTACTTTTTATACTTCCGGTGTTGATTGCGAAGTATAGAAAATAAAATGGCAGATCAATTCCAAAAAGTACTCGAAGCGCACAATGCTGCAGCGCTTCCCCTCATTCTAATTTTGCAAGCGCCGCCGAACCGACATAGATTTTCTTTGCCCCCGCCTCTTTAAGAACCCGCGCCATTGATTGGATAGTCGCTCCCGTGGTGATCACATCATCAACAAGCAGAAATATCTTTCCCTTGACGGCAGGCATCGCCTTTTTCGGAATTTCAAAAGCATCTTCGACATTCTTCGCGCGCTCTTCGGCGGTAAGGTGCGTTTGAGAGATTGTGTTTTTCTTTCTTTGTATGAGCGATGCAAAAACCGGTTTGTCCAATACGTCGGCGATGCCGCGGCTGATGAACTCGCTTTGATTGTACCCGCGCTCGCGTCGTTTGAGCCGGTGAAGAGGAACAGGAATAATTGCATCAATGTCTGCAAAATTTTCCCGCGCCGTAATTTTTTCACCAAGGTGCCGGCCTAATTCCCGCCCAAAAACTGTAACGGCTTCATACTTCAGCGAGTGTGCAATCTTCTGCAAAACTCCGTCGTGCTCAAAATAATAGCACGATACAAAGTCATGAATAACGCCGCCTTCGTGAAACCTGCCGCGCAGCACGTCAACAGTCCGGTCTGTATCTCCGATCGGTTCAATCGAATTCCAGCATGATGAACAGAGCCGGGATTCGTTTTCCTGCAATTTTACGTTGCAGGAGAAGCAAAGCGGCGGAAAGAAAAAATCACGAAACAACGGGAGAAAAAAATCAAAGTGCACGATGCCCCTCAGACGATTGATCACTGCTATCCCAAAACGCGCAGGAATTCTTCGGCAGAAATAATTCCCGCAACTAATTTTTTTGCCGCATCAAAGCGAATAGATTCAAACCCTTTCGCTTTTGCAACCTCGCGCAGGCGAATCAGCGAAGCTTGCTGGTAAATCAGGTCCCGGATTTCTTCGTCGATCACCAATATCTCATGAATTGCGGTTCGGCCAAGATAACCGTCGCCGCCGCACACCTCACATCCTTTGCCGCGGAAAAGCGACAGCGAACCGTCAAGCTGCCCAAGCCCTGCGGCAACCAACATGCGCCTCGACGGGACATATTCTTCTTTGCACTGGACGCAAATTTTTCTGACAAGCTGCTGATAAACAACTCCCGTCAAAGTCGGGGCGAGCCAATACGGTGGTATGCCAAGACTGGTCAACCGTGGAATTGTCGAGAGCGCATCGCTCGAAAGCATTGTGCTGAGGACCAAATTTCCTGTTAACGCAGCTTCTGCGGCGACATTGCCGGTTTCTGCATCACGGATTTCGCCGACAAGAATGACATCGGGATTTTGCCGCAGAATCGCGCGCAAGGCTCCTGCGAAATCGAGCTTCTGTTCAGAATCAACCTGCACCTGACTCGCAAATTCCAAACGATACTCGACGGGGTTTTCAACGGTCAGCACATTTTTCTGCGCAGCGCGCAATTCGTTGACCGACGCATACAGCGTTGTACTTTTTCCGCTTCCTGCCGGACCGGCAACAACGATTAACCCGCGCGGACGGCGCAGAAGATACCGCACCTTTGTTAAGTTTTCTGGTCCAAACCCCAATTCGTGGATGTTCACCACGCGGGCACTCTTTTTCAGAATGCGGATAGTGATGCGTTCGCCCAAAATCGTCGGGATGTTGCTGACACGAAAATCGAACGAGTAATTGGCGAAGAGCTGGGAAAACCTTCCGTCCTGCGGTTTTCTTCTCTCGAAGGAATTCATTCCGGCACGCGATTTCAAGATATTCGTCATGCCTTCCTGAAATTCCTTCGGCAACGACACAATGCGTTCCATCACCCCGTCGTGATTAAAGCGCACGCGCAGCTCATTTTCTACCGGCTCGAAATGAATATCGCTCACATTATCTTTCACTCCGCGCAGAATAATTTCTTCGATAAGCGCTTCGGCAGACGGCAGCTTATTCGCGCGGAGCAATTCCTGGTACCGCTCCCGTCCGCCGCGCTGAACATCCAGAGAATCAAGATTTAATTTATTCTGCAGCGCTTTGATTTCATCAAACCCCTGTTTTTCTGTCCGGGCAATATTATTGTAGGCAGAAAGCGTCACTGCCACCGGGATGATGAAGAGCTTCGCTTCCTGCCGAAGTGAATCAATAAGAGCCTTATATGGAGGGTCAACAAATGCGACCGTTAACTCAACGCCGGAATTGATGATCGGAAGGATACGGTTCTTTCGCAGCATCGTGTCCGGAAAAATTGCGTCGGGAACATTGATCATCTCCGGCATCAATTCAACGAGTGGAATGTGGAATACAGAAGAGATCGTCTCTGCAACAATGTCCTCGTTCACGCTTAATAATTCTGTAAGAATTTCGGAGGGCCCTTCGGTCTGCGTCTCTTTCATCTCCCGTTGAAATTTATCGAGACGGACTCTGTCGAGATACCCTTGCTCAAACAGTGCTTTTGCTAACCGTATGTCTTCGTCTTGAATCATGGATCACTGGAACAATTTGTCGACATCGGATTGTGAGATCACATTCCGCTGCGCCCGGCCTGCCACGGAGCGTTGGTGTATATCGAGCAGCGCTAACAATTCCTGCTCGCTGAACTGATATTCCGACTGGATCACATCGTCGGTAAATTTTTTCTTCAGTTGTGATGTCATTTTAAGTATGGACTGGCCGCAGCCGCCGCAGTAAAAATCAGTCAGCAAATTGACAAAACCGCAGCTATGCTTTACCGCATGAAGCTTGGTGCCGCAAACGGTGCACTCCAGTTCGTTGCGCGGATTATCGCTTTGACAATGCTGGCAAATCATTGACTCTGCCCTCCAATGCCGAGAACGCGGTGCATCACTTCGATCACTTTATCCGGCGAATACGGTTTGATGAGATAATAGCTTGCGCCCGATTCTTTTGCTTCCTGCACGACAGCGGGCGTAGAAATGGCGGAGATCATTATAATTTTTGCTGTGGGGTCAAAAGTACGGATTTTTTTGAGCGCGTCCATGCCGGAAAGCTTCGGCAGCATATTGTCGAGAAAAACAAGCGACGGCTTCAGTTCTTTAAATTTTTCTACGGCGGCTTCACCGTCCATCGCCTGATGCACATGCTTCACGCCTTCCCGCCGCATCAACATCGTGAGCAATGCGCGCACATGCTCGGAATCGTCAACAATGAGAACCGAAATATCATTTACACTGAGTTGAGCCATACACTGTTCCTTCTTCTAACGTGCTTTTGCTTTCATAATCCTGAACGCGTGACACGACGGACTTCTTCAAGCGTCGTTAATCCGGCAATGACTTTTTTCAATCCGTCGAACCGCAGGTCATGAAAGCCGTTTTTCTGCGCCTGCTCCAAAATCTTTACCGTTGTAGCGTTTTGATAAATCAAATCCTGTATCTGCTCGTTCACCGCAAGCACTTCGTGAATTGCAAGCCGCCCTTTATATCCTTTGAAGCTGCATTTCTCACATCCGACGCCGCGGAAAAATGTCACCTTCCCCTGCATCGCGCTCAATCCGGTTGCATACATCACTTCTTCACGCGGCTGGTATTCTTCTTTGCAATGCTCACAGATTCTTCTCACCAGCCGCTGCGCCGCCACACCGATCAATGCCGGCGCAAGCCAATATGCCGGAATTCCCATATTGATGAGCCGTGGAATCGCGCCGACAGCATCGTTCGTGTGAAGGGTGCTCATGACAAGGTGTCCTGTCAGGGCCGCTTCGGTGGCAATAGTGCCGGTATCCGTGTCGCGGATTTCCCCCACAAGAACAACGTCGGGGTCCTGGCGGAGAATTGCGCGCAGAGATGTTGCGAATGTCAGTTCGCGGTCGGGATCTACCTGTACCTGATTGATGGTGTCCACTTGATATTCAACCGGATTTTCAACTGTCAGAATATTCCGCTCAACGGATTTGATCTTGTTCAGCGCCGCATACAGCGTCGTGCTTTTCCCGCTTCCCGTCGGGCCGGTGACAAGCAGCAGCCCGTTCGGCTGTTCAAGCAGATGATTGAAGAGAGCAAGGTTTGCCGCAGAGAATCCGAGTTCTTCAAGCTTAATCGCGATTGAACTCTTGCTGAGAATACGCATCACAACTTTTTCGCCGTAGATCGTCGGAAGCGCGCTGACACGCAGGTCGAACGAACGTGTTTCGTACGTTATGGTCACGCGCCCGTCCTGCGGCTTGTGCTTTTCAAACATATCCATGGACGACTTGGTCTTGATGACGGCAACAATCCCTTCGGCAAATCGTTTTGGAAATGATGCGATACGATGCAGCACCCCGTCCGACCGGAAACGAATCTTCACTTCTTCTTCAAACGGCTCGATGTGAATATCGCTTGCGCCGCCTTTAATTGCGCGAAGAATGATTTCATCCACCAAATGAACAAGCGGCGGAAATTGCCCGAGGTTTTCCATCTGCTGAATGTTCCGTTCGCCGCCTTTGACAAGGTCGAACTTCTCGAGTTCAATCGTGCTCGCAATCTTTTGGATCTCATCGAAGCCGCCACGCTGAATTTTCAGCGTCTCCAGAAAATCGGTGACAGTTGAAACCACGGGAATAATCCGGTGCCCCGTCATCTTTGTCAGCTCGTCCATTACATCCTGGTACGGCGGATCAACAATGGCCACGGTCAGTTCATTGCCGAGAAGAAACATCGGGATGGTGCGGTGCGTGCGGAGAAATGAATCGGGAATAATTTCTTTTGGCGCAGATGCGGTTTCTGCGTAGAGCTTCATGAACGGAAGATTGAACGCTTCAGCTAATTCTGTGGCAATGTCAGGCTCTGAAAAGAATTTGAATTCGACAAGACTCTGCGCCAGCCCACCGTTCATGCTGTAATTGTTCACCAAATCTTCGAACTGCTTCCATTGCGCTTCGGTCATCAGCCCTTTGGTAAAACAATAATCGCGAAATGTCAGGTCTTCTTTTTTGAACATCGGTCGTCATCCTGCCTGCCGGCAGGCAAGTTAGAAGAGTGAATCAATTTCATTTTGAGAAAGGTTTTTTACTTTTCGCCGCGCGTTCAACCGCTGGCGTTCTTCCATCAATTCTTCAATCAAGGCATTGTTGTATTGCGTAATGCTGATCACGCGCTGCGGTACTCCTTTTTCAATGAGCGATGATAGTCCGGCCGGGATTGCGACGCCGCATTTCCCGCAGAAGTGATAATGAATCGGATTACCGTGCTGGCACGCAGTGCATGTCCATCCCAATGGCGTTCCGCATTCGATGCACTGAAACGGCGGATCAAGATAGCGCTTGTTGCAGCCCGGACATGTCATGACCGTTCCTCAGCTTTTTCAATAAGATCGAATTTCTGAAGGATAGAATAGATTTTTTCCGGCGTATATGGTTTAAGAATGTAGCCGTTTGCGCCCGCGGAGCGCGCCTCTTCAACATCCTCCGAAGCCGAAATGGACGTCACCATAATTGAAATGATCGATGGTTTGAGTTTGCGGATCTCGCGCAATGTTTCCACGCCGTTCAATTTCGGCATTACGTAATCAAGAAAAATAATATCGGGGTTTGATTTCTTGAACAGCTCGATCGCTTTCTCGCCATCCTCTGCAATCTCAACCTTCAAATTCTTCTTCTTCAAAATGGATGAAAGAATTGCCCGGTTATATGGCGAATCATCAACAACTAACGCTGTTTTCATTCTTGGCTGCAATCAACGGAAAATCGGGAATGTGTGCACTCATTATACGAACTTTGCTGCACGCAAAATAGAAAGATTTATGAAGTGAATCAAGCATGAAGTAACGGATGCCGGCAGCATTGCTCCCTCATAGTAAATTTTCTACCTCTCCCCTCGCTTGACAAATCGGATTGCAACTTTTATCTTATTACTAAACCGACCGGTCGGTTTATGTAGAATATGCCAAGAACAGAAAACGTACAAAATATCGCCAAGCGTAAAGAGCAAATCATCCGGGCGGCTATTTCCGCCTTTGCGAAATCGGGCATGAAAGAAACGAGCATGGATGATATCGTCCATGAATCCGGCTTGAGCAAAGGTGCAATCTATTGGTATTTCAAGAGCAAAGATGAGCTGATTTCGGAACTCATGAACACATTTTTTGATCCGAAAGAGATTGAGAAATTAGAGCAGATGCTCGCGAAAGGCTCGGCGCGAGAGAGGATTGACAAGTTCATCGGATACATAATTGAGCAAATGAATATGATGCGGCGGTTCAGGCCTGTGGTTCAGGAATTATACGTTATCGCACTCAGAGACCAGAAAATCAAAAAAATGACAAAGAAATCTTTTCAGGAATCCGTTCCCCTGCTGCAAGGAATCATTGAAGACGGAATAAAGAACAAAGAGTTCCGGAAGGTTGACGCGTATCAGGTCACGCTTGCATTATATGAACTCGTCGAAGGCACGGCACTGTTCTGGTCGCTTGATTTGGTGGATGTGGATTTCGAAAAACAGCTTCGCGGCGGAATCAACTTGATACTCGATGGAATTAAGATTCGGAAATAAAAATGTTTTCTCATTGCAGAGGACGTTATGAAATGGAAAGAAATTAAAATACTTCGGCTTCTTTTGTTATCCTGTCTCTTGCTGTTCGGATTGACAAACAGCATTTTTGCACAAGACGCCAAGCAGATTATTCAAAAGGCTGAAAATGCGATAAAAGGAAAATCGTCGAGCCATTCAATAATGGAAATGACGATTACAACCTCCGATTACACGCGGACAATGAAGATGGAAAGCTGGTCGCTCGGCACTTCAAAGTCGCTCGTCAAAATTCTTGCCCCTGCCCGTGAAGCCGGTAACCGAACGCTGAAACTCGGTAACGAAATCTGGATGTACCTCAGGAATACTGAAACGACAATACGAATTCCCCCTTCGATGATGCTGCAATCGTGGAATGGTTCCGATTATACGTACGACGATATGGTGCGCGAGGAAACTCTTGCCGAAGATTACGCCATCACCATCATCGGAAGCGAAAAAGTTGACAACATCGATTGCTGGAAACTCCAGCTTGTCCCCAAACCTAACGCGCCTGTTGTGTGGGGAAAAATTCTTTATTGGGTCAGAAAGGAAGATGATCTGCCTTCCCTCGTCGAATACTTCGATGAAAAAGGGAAACTGATGCGGACGATGGAGATGGGAGATTTCAAAACAATTGGCGGCAGAAAAATCCCGACTACATGGACGATGTATAACTCCGACAAAACCCATTCCACAGAGATCAGGATGGATGAAGCAGCGTTTGACATTAAAATTTCCGAAAAAATTTTCTCTCTCAAAGAGCTGGAGAAGTAACCGACAATGCTCCTTATTCGATTAGCCTGGCGGAGTTTATGGCGGAACCGAA
>JAJYOI010000034.1 GCA_021796275.1 Bacteroidota bacterium | reverse complement strand
AATGTTTGCGTAACGAGCGGCTCAAAAATTTCAATAATTTTCCGTTTAGGCAATTTCGCTTGTGCGCCTAACGTTTCTACCGCTGACAACAATGTAACAAAATAATTTGAAGCGAACACAGCCGCAATATGATAAAATTTTTTCTGCTGTGAATCTACACTGAAAAGCTGCGCGCCGATCTTCTTCACAAGAGACTTTCCAACTTCGCGCGCACGACGGTCCCCTTCAACGGCAATCCATATTCCTTTGAAGCTTGCCGTTGCGCCGTTTTTTTTTAGAAACGTTTGCAGAGGATGAAAGGAGCCAACTGCCGCACCGCGCTTTCTCAGCGGCGACAACACGGTGCCCGTAAGTGTTCCGGAAGTATGCAAAAAAATAAAATCAGAATATTCTCGACGAAGTAAAAAAAGCTGCCGTGCAAGATCACTTACTGCATCGTCGGGGACAGCGATGAGAACGATTCCTTTTGTAACGCCGGAAAAATCCGCAACTGCGCCGGACATTTTAGCGTGAACAGCATTTCCCACAGCGCGTGCTGAAGCTGCCCGCCGGCTGAACACGCCGTCTATCTGAAAGCCGTGCTGCCGCAGCGCAACGGCGAGCGCGCTCCCTACAGCTCCTGCACCGATGATATAGACGTGGTTGTTTATGAAATTCACGAAGCGCGTTTCCAGAATGCGGCTGAAACATACCCGACAACACTCTCGCGATCGCCGGTAACGTCGCCGGAATTGCACGAATGAAGAATTGAACAACTGTTTGCCCCCATTTTTTTTGCGGCAGCAAGCACTGCGACCACCGGGCCGCCGCCGCATGCTTCTGCCCGCTCCGCTTCAAGATCATGCATCAATTGTTCTTCATCAAGCTGCTGTAAAGAAGAAAGAATTGCCGCATCCAACGTTTGGGCAACTTCATACGGATAATAATGAGATAAATCGGAGCTTGCGAGAAGAAGAACATTTTTCCCGTGTACAATCATTGCAAGCGCTTCTGACAATTGCATGCAGTATTCCCGCCGCTGATCACCTACAATGATCGGCAGGATTTTGCAACTCCTGGCAACTTGCTGAAGAAATGGAAGCTGCACCTCCAGTGAATGCTCGCCGCGGTGGCCTTGAAGCGAACACCGCACAAGCGGGCATCGTTGAAGCAATTCCGTTCTCATCGTTTCATCAACGAAAACAGAGCCGAGCGGCGTTTGATACGCCGCACCCGGGAAAATAGAAATTCCGTCAAAATATTCACGATGGCTTGGCCCAACAAGAATTATTGTATTAATCTTCATTTCCTGCACTAATGCAAACGCCCGTGCTGCCGTGTACCCGGAATACATGTATCCTGCATGAGGAACGACAAGTGCAAAAACGGAGCCGCTCAACTTCACCGGCGGTTCGCTGGAAATTAAGCCGCTTACTTCGTTGCGCAATTGGTCTGCATCGTCGGGATAAAATATCCCGGCCGCTGCCGGAGGCCGTATGAAAGCCTGCTCATTCATTCTATTCTTCTATGACTTCGGCGGAAAAAATAAAAATATGCGTTGTTGGTTTTTTCCATGCGTCGCGCGAGACACCGGCTTTAACACATGCCTCTTCAAGAAATTGCAGACGATTCCAATGATACTTCACTGCAACTTGCGGCAAGAGAAGTCCGCGATGGGCGCCGGCTTCAATCACTATTCCATGTTCGCCGACCTGGATTTCTTCCACATCGCGAATTTTGTGCAGCGGAGAAAGTGCAGAGATTTCAACACGAAGATCCGAAAGCTCATCTTCATCAACAGGATAAAACCGAAAATCGTCTGCAGCGACTTTCCATCCCGTTTCAGCGACAGTTTCTTTCAAGGAACGCGGCGATTCAACATAGCCCAGACAGCCGCGAAGCTCGCCGTTTTTATACAGCGTCACAAAAGCGCCGCTGCATTGCTGAAGGCGCGGTGTTGTAATGCCCGTCGATGCAACCTTGCCGAGCGACGTTTCCGGCTGCCCGGTTACACGCGCCCATACTGATTCCCGCGCAACACGAATCAGCTCTTTCTGTTCTTCTAGGCTGAACATAGGCGTCCCCACGTTGTGATTCCTTTTTCACAAAAATACCCAAATCATTCATCAGTTTCAACAGACGTAACAATGAAGCTAAAGTACAACCGCATGCCAAACTTTTCACGAAATTGTGCATTGCAAGTACGTTACGTGTTTTTCGCTGCGGCATATTGGTCGCGTGCATGCATCACCGCTTGAACAGCCGCAGCCGATCCTTCCCATCCAAAACTCTCGACATGTTTTCCCTCCAGCTTTTTGTAGCTGGTGAAAAAGTGTTCAATCTCTATAAGCAAATGTTTCGGCACCTCGTTCACGTCATTGATAGCGCGGTACGTCGGGTCGTTGATTGCGACAGAAAGTAATTTATCATCCGGGCCTTTTTCATCGTTCATCCGCAAGATGCCAATCGGCTTGACTTCGACAAGTATTCCCGTGTCAAGCGGCTCATCAATAAAAATGAGAATGTCGAGCGGGTCACCGTCATCCCACAGCGTGCCCGGAACAAAACCGTACGCTTCGGGGTAATGCATCGAGGAATACAGAACTCTGTCAAGTTTGAAAATTCCAAGGTGCACATCGTATTCGTACTTGTTTCTGCTGCCTTTAGGAATCTCGACAATTGCGTTAACAACAGCCGGCGCTTTCGCGCCGAGAGGAAGGTCTTTGAAATTCATCAATTTGCTTTCGAAAAAATGTTACAAAAAAACCCTGCGAAAGCACTACACTTCCGCAGGGTGATACGCACCAACGCCTTTTTGTTACTTGATTTTCAGCGAGCTCAAGCTTTTCTCGAAAATGGGCCAGTAGTCGGATTGCATCGGCTGGTACCATGTGAAAAGCACACGATAGACTTTGTTATCCTTTACAGTGAAGTACACGCGGCGTTCAACTTTGGGAACCGGCGAGTACACCAAGTACTTCGCAGGATTGCCGTCAATCGTCGCATCGCCGGTAGATTTCGGTTTGAACATTCCTTTATTCTGATCGAAGATTTTATTAACGTCCCATTTATTCGCGGAACGCACATCAAGTTCAATCGTGCAATCCTGGCGATACCCTGCAAAGGCGATTGCGAAAATCTGGTCACCTTGCTTTGCCGGAAGCTTATAATCAAAGTTGTCGGGATATTTCATTTCGATAAAATCATTTGCAAAGGTCGTCAGCGTTTGCGACGGCTTCGTTTCATCAACCGCGTTGGTTTTCGACGCTTTCAACTTCGGCAGCTTAATCGAAGAAAGCATTGTGTCAAAAACAGCCTTGTAAAGAGTGTATGCATCATTGAAACCGGCAAAGTTCACATAGAAGAAAACGCTGTCGCGCACCACCATGATTCGGCGCCCATCAATAGCAAGTTTTGAGCTGAACTTTGTCGTGTAGGGAACTTCTATTCCCGTTTCGCCGCCGAGCGTTCCGGGCTGCTCCTGACCGATCTGACTGTTATAATCTGAAAACTTCTGCTTTGCCTGCACGACAAATGAGTCAAGCGACGTCGTGCCTGCATCTTTGAACTTTTCAAAACCAAACGTTACTTCAACGCCGTCCGGTCCTTGCGCAGTCGGATCGGTGTAAATATTGTAAAAACGGGTTGCGGCTTCTTGTGAAGAATACAACCGAATCCGGTTTGCTTCTGCGTTGACAAGCCAGCCTTTCGGGTACTGCAATTCAAATCCATAAAACGGATCCTGATACAACGTCCACTCTTTTACTTCCGGCGGTTTCGGCTTGCTGCATGACGAAATAACAAATGCAATGGCAGTGCATGTCACTATCATCAGTGCTGTTTTCGAAAACAGGCTTTTCACAAAACGTCTCATACGTCACCTTTATTATTTGAGTGTTGTTGATGTTCGTTGGCGGAATTCTTACATAAGCTTACGATTGATCTGTCTTGTGTTAGTTCCCTTCGAGGTCCTTTAATTCTTTTTTCGCCTTTTCGTTCCGTGGATTCAGTTTGAGCACATATTTATATTCGTCAATCGCTTTTTTGCGATATGCCGTCACTTCATCCGGCGACAATGTTTTAATGGTGCGTGCCAAATTGTACATCTGAGCCAAAAACAGATGAAGCTCGTCGTCCTTCTTGTCCTTGGACTCGTACGACACAGCTTTTTTCAAATGCTCGGTTGCAGCAATATAGTCTTTGTTTGTGAAATCCAGAACTCCAAGTGAGCGGTATACATCTACGCGGATGGCATCATATTTCTCCGACCCATTGCCCGTTGTATCGGCAGTTTGCAGACTGTCAACCAGTTTCAGCACGGTGTTGTACGTCTGTGTTTCTTGTTCAAGCGAATCCTGAGCATGGTACATTCTGCCAAGATAAAGATATCCTTGCGGATAGTCCGGTTTCAATTCCACAACCTTTTGGTACATCATTTTCGCCGTATCGATTTTCCCAATCATGCTGTACGAGAAGCCGCCGTAGAAAAGCGCACTAAGGTTCTTCGGATCAACGGCTAAAATTTTGGAATATTCTGCCGCCGCTTTTTCAAAATTTCTTTGTGCGATATAGATAGTAGCAAGATCCACCGAAGCATCAGCCGCTGTCGAATCAAGCGTGTTTGCTTTTTCGAGACTTGCCACTGCGTTGATAGTATCTTTTTGGCCGAGATAGGATTTTCCCATTCTTATATAATCACCGAAGTTGAGAGAATCTGGCGGCAAACTTTTATAGAGCATTAACGAATGCACACTATCTCCCGTTTCGAACAACGCATGTGCGAGCATAGGCTTCAAATCAAAACGGTTTGGGAAAAGTTTTGTTGCGCGCTGCAATGCAGGAACGGCATCTTTATAGTAGTGAGAAATGTACAGTGAACGCGCGTAATTTTCCCACGCCACAGCATTGGTATCAACCAGCTTCACGTATTTCGTAAAAAAACGGGCGGCATCGCGGTATAATTTTGCGCGATAATATAAATCAGCGAGCTCATAAATCACCGGACTGTTTTGCGGATCAAGGTTGATCGCTTCCTGAAATTCGCGCGCGGCGTCGTTGTACTGCCGGTTCTTGTAATATGCCTTTCCCAATTTATTTCTAATCACGGCAGACTTCGGTGAAAGATCGGCTGCGCGTTTCAGGTATTCAACTGCAAGCACGCCGATATTCTGCCTGCCATAGGCTTCAGCCAATCCCACATAGGCATCAACAAAACTGGAATCGTCGTCCTTCGCTTTTGAAAAATAAATAATCGCTCTGTCGAGTGAATCCGCCTCAAGATATGCCGCACCGAACGCATAAGGGATGCCCGGATTTTTTTTATCAACTTTTGCAGCTTCGGTAAATCTTTTCTCCGCTTTATCCCATTGTCCGATTTTTGTATACAACGAGCCAAGCGCAAGAAGAGTGGGAACGTACTCGTCATTAAAATCATAGGCACGTTCAAGGAATGTCTGTGCAGAATCAAGTACACCCTTTTCGCGATACGCTTCGCCAAGATAGTAATTCGCCTCGGCATTCCGCGGCGCGGCTTCTTGTGCCTTTTGAAATTTGGCAATTGCCTCATCATACGATTTTTTCGCCAGCGCATCTTTGCCTGACGAAAGAAAATCCTGAGCAGCCAACAACGATGGGAGCGCTACAGCAATGAGCAGAACGACTTTAACCTTTTGCATCATGTGTGAGACCTCGGCGGATTATTGAGACTGAATATGGACAAGACGAACAGGCATTGTTGCAGGAACAAGTCCGCTCGCCAAAAATAATTTTTGACCCGGTGCACTCGCAATGAAAGAAGTGATTCCAAGCGATACGCCGGTCGTTTGATCATTTCGCAACAAATAAATTGTGCGGCGCAGTGGATAGTAATTTCTATAAATATGCGCCTGCATCGGCAGGAAATATTCAAGCTTTGTCGCTGTAGTGTCACGCTTAAAATTCGGATCACCAATAGCAACAATGCGGGTCTTCGCCGGCGTACGATCGATCCACGCCTGCGCGACAAATCCTATCGCATTGGAATGTTGGGCAACATACTCGACCACTTTTTCATTCGATTCACACGGCATAATGACCGGAGCGAACGGCTTACCGCCCGCAATACGGGAATGAATGTATTCGTACATGCCCGAATTCGGCCCGCCCATCGCAACAACAATACGGCTCAAATTCCCTTTGACGCCGGCGTTCGACCAAACTTTAAGCGAGCCGAGCAGGATCTCTTTCAATTGCTCAACCGTAATCTCCTGCAGCGCGTTCTGTTCATTCACCAACACTACCGCTCCGTCGTACGCAACTTTATACGTCTCGACGTTCATCGAATATTTTTTGATGACGTTTCGCTCTTCATCATTCAAGTCTCGCGCTACGGCGACAATTTTTACGCTGTCGTTCAACAATTGTACGATGGCGTCGCGGGTTGATGATTCAAGAAGTGTGACATGTGCTTTCTGATACAAACGCTGGAACTCCTCCGACTCCTTCTTTATCACCGGATAGACATCGTCTGATGCGATCATTGTGACATGACCTCTCGTCGGCAGGTCCTTTTGAGATTCCTGACATCCGACGCACAGTACGAAGAGCGGCGCGAATAAAAAAAAGAGTTTAGAGAAAGCGGCTGTCTTCATTTTTTTGCTGCAGTTTCAAACGCAATGTTATGAAACGATAAATTCCGTACAAGACCAGCACCACCCCGAACATGATACGAAACTTTTGTGGAATATACGGTGGCAGCAAAATCCCCCAGAGAACAATGATGCCACAAAGAAAAATACATCCGGAGATTACATAGCCGGCATAGAGCAAAAACTTACCAGGCTCCATTGCAGCGTTACCGGCCTTGGTTCAACTTGAACTTAAATGGAATCGAGACCCATACTGCCACCGGTCCGTTGTTCATTACCGCCGGAGTGAACACCCATTGCATCGCTGCATCAATGGCAGCCTGATTAAACAATTCGGCATCAGATTTCAGAACCACAGCTTTTTTCGGCTTTCCTTCCTTATCGACCCAAATTTTTACCCAGACAGTTCCTTCAACACCGGCACGACGAGCAATTTCCGGGTATGCCGGGGACGGACTTTTAATCGGCACCGGTTGTTTTTCAACAGGAACAAAATCCGGCGGCGGGCCATCATCAATATTCACATCATTTTGGATAACGGGAGGTCCACCCGTCCCGCTTCCCTCGGTAACCTGACTCGGTTGTGCCGCCATTTCTGTCTGCGTAGCAATTGTTGCTTCCGGGCTAATTTCTGCATCCGGAACAGGAACCGGTGTACCGACTGTCGGCTTTGCCGTCGGTGCAGAAACGGAAACAGCCGGCGCAGCCTGAGAATTTTGAATAGACGGGGGCGGGCCCAGGTCGCTGTATTTGAGGATGCGAACCGTATACACTGGTTCGTCATCTGTTGTTAAATAAACTCCAAGATAATATGCGCCGATAGCCGCTAAATGGATGGCTATCGCCACAGTTAATCCGCGGATTGCATGCTTTTGGTACAATGCACGCAGTTCCGTCGCCCCATACTTCGAGGCGAGACTTACAAGTGCAGCAACCATATAAACTCCTTCGACTCGATTAAATATTACTAATCAGTTTCTTATCAGCATCAAGCATTGGCGCCAAGCTGAAGCGGGTAATATCTGCAAGATTCAATTCATCCATGATATCAACCATTTCTCCATACTTGCCTTTGCGATCAACTTTGATAAGAGTAATCAATTTTGGGTTTGCACGATTTTTTTCAACAAGCGTTTTACTCAAATCTACCATCGCGATTTTTGTCGGTTTGTCGTTTCCAATGTTCCAATAGATCGTACCATCTTCGGCAACCCGCAACGTCAGCAAATTTGATTCCGCCACTTCGACCGAAGCATCATTCGGCGGCAAGTTAATTTCCATCGTTTGCGGTTTGCTGAATTGAGTTGTCAACATAAAAAACGTCAGCAGCAGAAACGCGACATCAACCATGGGTGTCATATCAATACGCACACCGACACGGCGCTTCTTGTGCTTTTTGCCGTGTTTTGCTTTTCCTCGCGACTGTTGAACATCAACTTCAGCCATAGGATAAATTCCTTATTTGGTATCTCTCTTTAAATCAGTAACAAGATTAAAGCGCGTAATGTTCACCTTTTGAAGGATATTCATTACATCTTCGATGACGCCATACTCGCCTTCTTTGTCCGCCTTGATTACCGTACGCAATTTTGGATTGTTAATGCGGGCTTGGACCAATAAATTCGACAGTTCGGTGAGATTGACCTCCCGATCGGTCTTGAACTTGAATTGTTCTCCGAACAATTTCTCGCGCAGAATCGGCGAATCAAGTCCGAGAAAAATTCTTCCATCCTTGCTGACGGTAACAATCATCACATCAGACTCCGGCATTTTGAAGGCCGAATGCGAATCAGGAAGAGCTATTTCAACCGTTTCCGGCGGCTTAAACGACGTCGTCAGCATGAAGAAGGTGAGAAGCAGGAAAGCGACATCCACCATCGGCGTCATATCCAGCTTTACACCAACTCTTCGTTTTTTGATTTTTGGCATTCTACGACTCTCGCTTTCTTACTATTTCTTTTCGTGTTGAGTTTGAAGAAGCTGTATCACGTTGTAGCTCGCCTCATCAATCATATATGTCAAATTGTCAATTTTCGTTACGAAGTAGTTGTAGGCGACAATTGCGCTGATTGCAGCAAACAATCCGCCGGCGGTATTAATCAAAGCTTCCGAGATACCGACCGATAATTGAAGAGCATCGACCGCGCCTGCATGAGCAAGGGCACGGAACGCACGAATCATTCCGATAACCGTACCAAGCAACCCGATCATTGTTGAGATCGATGCAATGGTGGAGATAGCAACGAGATTTTTTTCGAGAATCGGCATTTCAAGCATCGTCGCCTCTTCAATTACACGCTGAACTTCCGTCATTTGTTCTTTCTTGTCCATTACTTTGTCTTTGGAAATAAAACGAAAGCGATCAAGTCCGGTACGCACAATATTTGCCAGCGAACCGCGCTGCTGGTCGCATGCTTCAATCGCCGCATCCACATTGCCTTCAGAAAGATGCTTCTCAACAGAAGCAACAAACTTTGCAAGCGGTGCTTTTCCTTGCGCTTTCCGGATAGAAAGAATGCGCTCGACAATAAACGTGATCACCATAATAGAAAGTGTGAGCAAAGCGATAACCAGCGGACCTCCCTCACGGATGAAATCTGGCAACAAAAAGTAATAGATGCCAAATGAGAGCGCTACTGCGACAATCAAAAGAACAGTGATGAATGTTCCCTGTTTCATAAAGAGGACTCCTTGTAAATAGAATAATTAAAATTAGATGATAGTTATTTTTTCTTTTTTGTTATGAAAAGCTCGCTACCGCTTCCATGCGGTCGCTTTCAATTTGGAAAATCATTGAAAGCTTTGTTACGATGAAAATATTATTGATGCTTTTGTTCACATTGCACAGCACAACCTTTCCCCCGCGATTCGCGTACGATGTATGTGCGGAAACCAGCACGCCAATAGCAGTAGAATTCATGTATGTGACTTTCCCAAGGTCAACGATAAGCTTTTTGTTATCTTTCTTCAAAAGGTCATTGACAGTTTCACGCAGCTCATCAGTTTCATCGCCGCCAACAAGCGAACCTTTCGGTTCAAGGATTGCAACCTTACCGTCATTCAGGACTGTCACTTTAAGCTTCATATACTATTCCTTTTTGTGAAGACAAACGTGAAGGATTTCGCTACAATTTTCCGTGTTCGCGTTGCTGTGATTCTTGCATGCAACTCATTTTTGAAAGTGAATTTGTCAAAACACCGCGGAGATTCTCTGTAAGGAATGCATTGCTATTTAAAAAAAGATCTTGAACATCCATGCTGTCATGCTCAACGAGAGGTAACGAGGGTAACAGTAAGTTCTACGCATCACTAGTTATCGTACTGAGTCTAACGAACCACTCTCCTACGCAATATTTGTAAGATAAAGAGATAGATTTCAAGTTGCAATAAGAAATTATGATTTTTTTTGAGGGAAGAGCTCCCGAATGTTTTCACCCACTGATAGAAAACGTGGGAAAGAACCTCTGCGAATTGCCAGATATTTAAAAAAGAAAAATGTCCTACTTAATCACCATCATCTTTTTCACAGAAACGAAGTGAACGTTCTTATTATTAAGCGCTGTAGCCTCGAACACGTAAAAGTACACCCCGCTCGCAACAGAAGAGGCATTCCAACGAATCGTATAATACCCTGCATTCACGTTCTGATGTACCAATTGTGTTACTTCCTGTCCGAGAATATTGTACACTCTCAGTATTACCGCGCTCGGCGTCGGGAGCTGGTACTCGACCGACGTCGTAGGATTAAATGGATTGGGATAATTCTGAGACACCGCAAATGTCAAAGGAATCTTTGGCCTGTCACTCAACGCAAATGTCAATTCACCGGCCTTCACAAGCTTTGCACCACGATTGTATACTTCAAAAGAACTATGAATTTCTTCATCGCGAACGGCTTTCAACGCAGTAACATACACCACAATATAGTCTCGTTCATCCGGCACGAAAGAAAATTTTCCGCTGAAATCTGCAACCGCCGAACTCAACTCACCTAACTTATTATCGATCTTCGTTAACAGTACCGGTGTAACCCGCATCGAATCGAACATACTTCCCGGCACGACTGAATCAACCCTCATTGTCGCCGGATCGTACGAGAAGGAAATACCGGCAACGGCGATATCTTTCACACCGGCGATTGACAGCGCAATCGGTTTTGTTTCACCTTTCTTGATAATTGTTTCTTCAGGGAATTGAATAACGCCGGAATTGAATGAAGAATCAATTTGTGTTTTCACAAATTTTGCCGACACATTGAAACCGATGCCATTATCATACGCCCAATTCCACATTTGCACAAACGTGGCAATGTCCTCAATATTAATTTTATCGTCGCGCAGCGGACGTAATTGCGGAATGGTGCCGCTTGCAGGACCAATATCGCCGATCAGCGTGTCGTTCGTTTGCCACGCGTTCACGAAAACTGCAAGGTCTTGAACGTCAATCCGGCCGTCGGACGTAAAATCTCCAAGCACACTTGTGGTGATTGACTGCTCGACAAGATTGCTGTCAATGTTGCCGAGAGAATCTTCAGCCCACACGTTGTAATAATATTTCGTCAGACTCTGAAGGTTAGGAATAAGCACGGAATCATCTTTCGTCATCATAAGCGTCACAGAGCGGTTGTACACTGATGAAGTTTCGCTTTCAAAAACTCTGTAGGTGATCGGCGGCGTCATGTCGCTTCCTTTCGGCCAGCCAAGCACAACGGAACCCGTCTGACGTTTCGTATTGTTCGCAACAAAATACAATCCGAAAAACGACGGCGGCTTTGTATCAATGCTGAACGTGTTCGTGGCTTTCTTTGGTCCGCTTGTAATTCTTCCGAACGGCTGCACACGGAATTTCATCGTTGTTGCTTCAAGGTGTGCCGTGTCTTGTGTATCAACCCACAGCAATGAATCCGTAAAATTCGCTGCGGTGATATTGGCAGCGGTACCGTCAATCGCTTTCGCCGGCAGCCAGCTTGTTCCATTGTCAGCAGAATATTCTGCCTTCAATTGGATCGTATCTTCCGCCGCCGCACTGATTGTGTATGCAAAATAAATTGAATCGCGCATTCTCACGCCGGGCGTTGAAAGCGATATAATTTTCACAGCCTGCGACGGCGTTCCCGTCAACACGTACGTATTTTGATCAATATTTCCCGCCGCATCGTACGAACGCACCGCAATAAAATATTTTACAAAATTCTTCAAGCCGGTAAGTATTTTACTCGTATCGGAAGGATTTGTCGTACTGTCGTACGGCAAAGTAAACGTCAGTTTCGAACTGTCGTTTTCTCCAAGATAAATGTAAAAGAGAACAGGCGCGTGCCGATCGGTCGCATGAAACCATGTCACCGTTAACGCGTTGCCAACGGTATCATCAGCAATAGACTGAACGCCGGTAAATTGCGGCGGAACATTATCCAGCGTAAACATCTGAGATGAAACCTGCTTCCCGGTTTTTCCAATGCCGACAGGAAGAAGTGCAACAGCGACCGAATCGTTATCGGTGTACGGCAAATCCGTTTTTGCATCCCAGAACAGCGTGTCAACGGCAGCGCCCGGAGAAACGCCTGCAACTCTTCCCGTAATTCGATTTGAAAGGATCCACGTTTTGCCGTTATCAAGCGAATACGACATTTGAAGCTGTACCGAGTCGGCAGGGTTTCCAAGTAAATGATAGACAATCGTCACTCGCCGCGATGCAATATTTACCTGCGGCAAAACGACCCGCACATATTCCAATTGCGGCGCACTCGTCGGCATGGCCGTTGCTTCGATAAAATTCGTATCGCGGTTTCCTAATCTATCCTGTGCCAGCACTCTGAAATAATAGCGCGTGAAGTTCTGCAGACCGTAAATGGTTCTCGCAGTATCGTTGGTTACGCTGTCAACAGGAAATCCGTAATTCTGCGAAGCCGTTCCCACAAAAATGTAATAGGTGATCGGCGCATGTGCGTCGGTTGCGAAATTCCAATGCAAATGCACAAGAGCTGAATCCGGCGTCGCAGATTTTATTCCGGCAAACGCCGGCGGAAGATTATCAAGCTCAAAAGCGTTGCTTGTATCGGAAACACAGGGCCCCAAAAAATTAGCCGGCGTAATTCTGACAAACACGTGAGGCGAATCTATTCCATTGGCTTCCAAACGACTCCGCCAAATGAATTGACCAACATAATTCGATTGCATAATGTTGGAAGTATCGCCGATAAACCATCGCATCGGATAAAAAGTGACGCCATCGAGCGAATATTCCGGTTTCAGT
This sequence comes from Bacteroidota bacterium, assembly GCA_021796275.1. Classification (GTDB taxonomy): domain Bacteria; phylum Bacteroidota; class Ignavibacteria; order UBA10030; family UBA8401; genus JAJYOI01. The sequence continues at coordinate 22,102 of JAJYOI010000034.1, read as the reverse complement.
GAAATTGGCGTTGCACCTTTCGTTATTCTGTAGTTGATTGTGATATCGCCGCTCAATAAATGCTGAAGTGAATCAATTTGAATTTCTGCAAGACTGTTGTTCAGCACTTCAAAATCCGTTGACTGTGGAACAGCAATTCCGCTATCACGGTCAAACGGAATAACCCGGAATCGAACATACACACTGTCTGTAAAATCGGTGCGTGAATGCCACACAAAACTGCCGTTGTAATGCGTGGAATCAATATTTGAAAATACTCCGGTAACATGAACGGCATTCGTCCATGTCGCTCCGCCGTCAGTGGAATACTGTGGAACGACGTGCAGAATATCGTCCTCCGCATCGCTCAAGTGATACGTCAGCGTGATGTCGCCGCCTTGTGGCGATAACAAATTGTCAACGCTCGCGTGCGGCGGTCTATTCAAATCCATTCTGATAGAAATCGAATTGCTGTGCACCGAAGTATCCGGCGCTGTCACTGAAAGATAGAACAGCACCGTTGTATCTTTTCCGGCGATGTCATTTTCAGCGAGCCATGTATCAATGTCATCGCGCGTGACAAATCTTGCAGAAGGATTTTGTAATGTCGCCTGATGAAAAACCGTATCGCCTTTGAACGCATACCATCCTTTCACGACAAGCGTATCCTGCTGAACCGCCGGAACATGGAATGATAACGCAACATTTGAGATTTGTATTCCTGAAACCGAATCGAGTGTCGTAGCGACATCCGATTTCAGCGTGCGGGCAGAAACCGTGTCGCTGGAAATTCCTTCAACGCTGTCGTCATTCACACCGACAGCATAATAGTTATAGAGGGTTGAAGGTTTCAACAAACTATCTTTCAATGAAAACGACGGAACAGATGCGGCAATTGTAAATCCTGCTCCGCTACTGCGATACAAATGGAATTGATGCGTAATGCCGATCCCTTGCCTCCACGACACATCAATTTCCTTTTTTGAAATTACTGCTGCCGCTAATGAGTCTGGTTTTGCTGTAAGAGTGACCGGATGAATTGTCTGCGAAAATGCAGACGCACGGTGATTGATATTCAACGATTTCACGCGATAAAAATATCTCGTACCCGGAACGAGCGGACTGTCATCATAAACGAGCGCGTTTATAGAATCAATCAGAACATACGACGAATCAATATCTGCGGAAGCACGATAGATGAGATACCCGATCGCTCTCGGCGAAAGACTCCACGTAATTCTGAGAGAAGTTGAGGTGACATTGGTTGCCGTCAAATTCTGCGGCGGTGCAGTCAGCGTTGTTACGCTCGCAACCGCCGACTTTGCGCCTTCAACCGTATCCACATTCACTCCGCTGATCCGGTAATAATATGTCGTCCCGGAAATCAACCCGGCATCCGTGAACGGACTTCCTGCCGACACACCGACAAAATTCACAATCGTATCAACGATGCCGCGATACATGCGGAAATTCTGAATTTCACTTCCAGTCGCATTCCATCGAAGCGTAACACTTCCCGTATCTACAACACCGGCAGTCACGGCGTACGGCGCACCGGGGTACGTGACGGCAGCGACAGCGTAGCTTTTATTACCTTCAGCATTCGAGGCATTCACAACCGAAACTCTGAAATAGTGCCGCGTTGCCGCCCTCAATCCGGCAACAGTATATTTCAAATCAGAAGTTGTATCAATAAAGGTGACGGAGTTGCTGTCCGTGCCGGCGTATACTTTGTAATGGATGTTGAGCACACCGACAGAGTCCCATCGCAAAGCAACCCGTTGAGAATCAACAGCCACCGCAGCAATGTTCTTCACAAACAAAATCGATGTGACTGCGGAAGCTTGATTGCTGTGATCGCTTTCGTTGCCGGCGCTGTTGACTGCGGCGACTTCATAAAAGTGCGATGTGCTTGGTGCAAGACCCGTGTGATCGTACGTTGTCCCTGTTGTTGAATCAAGCAGCGTCAACGATGTTGACATTGATCCATGATAGATACGATAATACGAAACAGTTCCGCCGCCGCTCTGCCAGGAAAGTTTTATCACATTATCGCTCAGCACTTGTGCAACAAGATTGCGCGGCGTCGTCGGTTTTGTTTCAGTGCTGAGAATCGGTGTCGACGGACCTTCCAAACCAACCGGATTCACTGCGGCAACTTTATAAAAATATTTTGTCCCCGGCGCAAGCGAATCGTCAACAGCGGAAATGCCGCTTGTCGAATCAACCTCCTGAAATGTTGTGCTGTCGTTCGAACGATAAATTCTAAAAACATTCGTGCCGCCGCCGGAAATCCATGAAAGGCTGACACGGTGCGTATCCAACACGCTGACGACAAAACTTCTCGGCTGAACAGGTTTCGTCACAGAACTCACGGTACGATTCGCCGAGCCTTCAAGCCCAATGCTGTTCACCGATGCAATGCGGAAGTAATAGCGCGTTGACGGAGTCAGCCTGCTGCTTGTATAGCTTAGCAGCGAAGTTGTATCAAGGACAGAAAGGCCGGTACTATCCACACCGGCATAAATATGATAATACGCTGCGCCGTTTCTTCCCGGCTGCCATGACAAGGCAACACGATTCGAATCGAGTGTTGTCGAAGAAACGGATTGCGGCACAGCAGGATAAGTGACTGAAGAACTGGGATCGCTTTTTAAACCGCCTACATAGATTTCATTGACAGCCGCTACACGATAATAGTACCGCGTTGACGGAAGAAGATTAACATTAGTATATGACAACCCAGTTGTTGAATCAATCAATGATGACGTGCTTGTATCAGCGCCGCGATAAATTCTGTAACGGTACGGCGTTCCGGCAACTGCGTTCCACGTCAAAGAAATCCGGACGGTGTCGAGCGGTGTGACCTGTACATTCTGAATCTGCGACGGAACGGTTACATCGGTGGAGGCAAAACTCTGTAATCCTTCCTTGCCAACAACATTCACTGCCCTTACGCGATAATAATACCGCGTGGATGAAATCAGTCCGCCATTGACATAACTCGTTCCCACTGTCGAATCGACCTGAACCAATGATGCAAGACTGCTGTCCGTCGTGCCGCGGTAAATCCTGTACCGCGCGATCGTCCCGGAAACCGGATTCCACGACAACGAAATTGCCGTCGTATCCAGCGTTCCCGCAGTCAGATTTTTCACTTGCCCGGCAAGCGTAACGCCGAGTGCCGCATCGCTCGGCATTCCTTCAACGAAAACAACATTGACTGCAACGACGCGATAGTAGTAAACGGAAGCGGGTGAAAGATTTTTTGTGTCCGTATAACTCAATGCTGTTGTTGAATCCATGAACACAACTGCATTGCTGTCGAGTCCGCGATAAATGCGATAACGAAGCGGCGATCCCGGAACACGATTCCACGTCAATTTGATTTTCGCCGTATCAAGTCCTGTTGCAAGAACATTTCTGACTTGTGATGGAGGCGTGGCACCCGTTGCGGCATCGCTTTGCTGTCCTTCGCCATACATCGTGTTCACAGCCGACACGCGATAGAAATACTGCGTTGCAGTCGCGAGAGTAACATCGTTGTACGTCGTCAGCGTTGTCGAATCAATAAGAGCTACAGCAGTGCTGTCTGTGCCCCGATAAATTTTGAAATATGCCCGCTTGCCGCTGACATTATTCCATGACAAATCAATTTCCGTCGAATCAGCAGGAACGGCAGAAAGATTCCTGACTTGTGAAGGCAGTGTCATCGCTGTCGCCGTGCCGCTCTTCAGCCCCTCGTATCCAGACTCGTTCACGGCTGACACTTTGAAATAATATTGTTTCGCCGGCGCCAAGCCGGTTGCAATAAACGACGGATTTGTTGACGTCCCGACTTGATTCAACGTGACACTGTCTGTTCCCTGATAAATATTATAACGCGACGGCAAACCGCTCACGGCATTCCATGAAAGCTGAATTCGCACCGTATCCAGCGCGCTCGCCGATACATTTTTCACTTGCGAAGGAATTGTCACTGCGGAATCGGCCGAACTTTCTATGCCTTCCGCGCCGATCACATTCACCGCCGTCACACGGTAGAAATATTTTGTCGCCGGCAAAAGTCCGGAATTCGTGTACGTCGTCAATGAGGTTGTATCAATCTGCGTGGCGGAAGTGCTGTCCGTCCCGCGATAAATTTTGTAATATGATTTCAATCCGCTCACGGCGTTCCACGTAATTCTGATTTGTGTCGTATCAAGTGTTGAAGCTATAACATTTCTCACTTGCGATGGCAGCGTAACCGTCGTTGCGGCGTCGCTCTTTTTCCCTTCCTGACTCGCTTCGTTCACGGCAGAAACACGGAAATAATACCGCGTTGCTGCCGCAAGATTCCTTGCAACATAGCTTGACGATGACGCGGTATCAACCTTCGTCATTGAAAGACTATCCGTTCCCCGATAAATATTGTATCTCTTTGGTGAACCGCTCACTGAATTCCACGTGAGCTGAATCTGCGCAGTGTCAACAGCGCTCACCGCAAGGTTTTTGACTTGAGAGGGAAACGTAACTGCCGAGTCGGCGTAACTCTCCGCACCTTCCGCTCCACCTGTGTTCACGGCAGAAATTTTATAAAAATATTTTGTCGCCGGTGAAAGCCCCGTATCGGTGTAAGTTGTCAACGATGTGGAATCAATATCAACAACAGAACTGCTGTCGGTGCCGCGGTAAACCTCGTAATACGCGATTGCACCGCTTACTGTATTCCATCTGATACTGGCGCCCGTTGTATCAAGTGATGTTGCAACAACATTACGAACTTGCGAGGGCCCGGTCATCGAATTTGCTGATGAGCTTTGCAGCCCTTCCTGTCCCGCTTCGTTCACTGCCGACACACGGAAGAAATATCTCTCCCCGGAATTTAAACCGCCGGCAGCGTATGAATTGCCTGCCGATGTTCCGATAATTGACATCGAAACACTGTCAACTCCCCGATAAATATTGTAATGCGCCGGTGAACCGCTCACCGCATTCCATGAAAGATTGATCTGTATCGTATCCACTGCAATCGCGGTGAGACCATACACGCGCGACGGAATTGTCACCGCTGAATCGGCGTAACTCTTCACACCTTCTGCGCCGATGGTATTCACTGCAGAAACGCTGTAAAAATATTTCGTCGCAGGCTGAAGTGCGGTGTTGACATAGCTCGTTGCAGACGTTGTATCAAGCAAACTCAGCGACGTGCTGTCCGCGCCGCGGTAAATTCTGAAATAAGCCCGTTTGCCCGAAATATCGTTCCACGAAATCTGAATTCGCGTCGTATCAAGCGACGAAGCCGTAACCTTTGCGGGACGTGAAGGCTTTGTCATTGTTTCGCCCGCTGAACTCTTCTCTCCTTCCTGATTCGCTTCACTTACAGCCGAGATACGGAAAAAGTATTGCGTCGCCGGCAATAGCCCACCGGCAACGAATGATGTACTTGCCGCCGTTCCTGCCTGACTCATTGTAACACTATCTGTGCCCTGATAAACAACGTAATGTGCCGGAGTGCCGCTGACTGCATACCACGTCAATTGAATTTTGTTCGTATCTACCGCGTTCGCTGCAAGATTTTTCACTTGCGATGGAATCGTCACTGCCGTGTCTGCGTAACTCTTTGCCCCTTCTACACCGCCGTTATTCACCGCTGAAATTCTGTAGAAATATTTCGTCGCGGGCGAAAGCCCCGCGTTCGTGTACATTGTCAATGAAGTCGTATCAATTTGTGCAACGGAAGTGCTGTCCACGCCGCGGTAAAGTTTGTAATAGGAAATTGCTCCGCTCACGGCATTCCAACTGACGCTGATCCGGGTTGTATCAAGCGATGACGCAATGACATTCCGAACTTGCGCGGGCGGCGTCATTCCTGTCGCGGCAAAACTCTTCGCTCCTTCATCATTGATTTCATTTGATGCGCTCACTCTGAAATAATACCGCACCGCCGATGTCAATCCCGTTGCCGTCAAATTCGCCGCCGTCGTCGTTCCGATCTGCGACATTGTCGTTGTATCGGTGCCGCGATAGACGGTGTAATGATTCACCGTTCCGCTCACGGCGTTCCATGTCACCAACATTGAATTTGAATCCACAGACGAGATGGCAACATTCTGCACTTGTGCCGGATAGCTGACAGCCGTTGACGCTGTGCTCTTTATTCCTTCCTGCCCTGAACTGTCAAATGCTGAGACACGGTAATAATACCGGGTCGAAGACGAAACAGAATTATCTGCGTAGGTATTTGAAACAGAACTATCTAAGAGTGAAACTGCCATGCTGTCGCTTCCACGATAGATGCGATACCGGGCAACACCTCCGCTGTCTGCCGTCCAGTTCAAATTGATTTGCGCCATTCCATTTGCCGCCGCCGTTACTCCTTGCACCTGAGAAGGAAATGTCCGCGCTGAAACAACGCCGCTTGCATTCCCTTCAACACCGACCGAATTCACCGCGGTTATTTTGAAGAAATATTTTGTTGCAGAATGCAAACCCGAATGCGTGTACGAAAGCAACGACGTCGTGTCGATGAAACTAAAACCCGTTGTGTCCGTCCCGCGGTAGAGACGATAGAAGCTGATCTTTCCGCTGCTGCTCCACGAAGTAGAAATGGAATAAGGTGACACCGCACTTGCCGCAGGAGAAATCGGCGCAGCAGGATTTGTTACAGCCTGAACCAAACTGCTCTTCGCTCCTTCTGTCCCTTCGGAATTTACAGCAGTAACTTTGTAAAAATATATCGTTCCGGCAGAAAGTCCTGTGTTGCTGTACGAAAGACTTGAGGTTGAATCAATGACGCCCACTGTACTGGAATCAGTTCCAGCATAGATTCGATAACGCAGGACAACACCTGTGACAGCTTGCCATGAAAGATCGATTTTCGTATCAGAAAAAGTTGACGCCGTAAGATTTTTTGGCGCCGACGGTTTTGTCATCGCACTGTCCGTCGAACTATTGGCGCTCGTTGTATTGTCGGACGAAACCGCTGTGACATAATAATAATACTTCGTTGCGCTTGAGAGAGTTAAATCATCGTATGCTGCGACAGATACCGTATCAATCTTGTTAAAGCTCACGTTGTCTATGCTGCGATAGACGGCAAAGTACAACACACTGCCGCTTCCTTGCTGCCACGTAAGATAAATCGAAGTATCAGATGTTGCCAACACCGCAAGGTTCTTCGGTGCAGAAGGCGGAACAACTGCTGAGTCTTCTGCACTTAATGCGCTTTCATTTTTCACGCTATCTACTGCCGATACTTTGTAGAAATATTTTTGTCCGGCAGTGACAGAAGAATCCATATAACTGTGAGTTGGAGCCAAAACGCTGTCGTACAAAGTTTCAGAGTTCCTCACAGTCGAACGGTAAATGCGGTACAAAAGAAGATCAGATTCAGAATTCGCATTCCATGCCAAATCAATCTTCCCGCCGGATACAGCTGCCGAAATTCCGGCTGGCATATTCGGCGCTGTCGTGTCGAGCAGAATGTGTGTGCTGACGCTCGCGCTTGTATTCCCAACAGAATCTTTAAAAATCACAGCGATCGTTTTGCTTCCATCACCGGAAATTAGATCCACTGTGTGCGAGGTTGCGTACGGAACAACGGCGCCAACGTTGCTGATATTTCCGCTGAATACCATTGAATCCGCACCGACTGCGCTGACGGTAACAGTTACAGATGTGTTTGATGTTCGGTATGTGCCGGCGAAAATTGAAGGCGAAGTTGGCGGGGCGAAATCTGCAATCGCCTGAGTGCTTGCGCTGCTCCGATTCCCTGTTGAGTCAACCGCGATAAGTTTGTAATAATAGATATTACCGGAAATAATATTCTTGTCTTCAAAACTTGTCTGGCTGCGCGAAAGCGACGAAAGAGAATCGCTGCTTGCCGGCGAAAAACTATTTGTCAAACTTCGATAAAGGATATATACTGATAGATCAGATTCGCTGTTGGCATTCCACGAAACAATAAAACTTGAATCCGTCCTCTGCGCATACAATCCCGCCGGTGCCGACGGCGGAGTTGTATCAAGAATAATTGTGCTGCTCACCGATGAACTTGTGTTTCCCGCAATATCTTTATAAACCACCGTGATGATTTTGCTTCCATCACCGCTCGTTAACGAAACGATAGAAGCGGTGTCGTACCCTACGTACACACCTCCGCCTACAATGTCGCCGGTAAATTTCATCGAGTCCGCACCGATGGCGCTTAACTGTAATTTCGCCGAAATATTATTCGTTCGATATGCCCCATTGTTAATCGAAATTGCAGGAGAAGTCGGCGGCGCAAAATCTGCAACAGCCTGTGCGCTTGGCGTGCTTCGATTACCGGAAGAATCTACAGCGACTACGCGATAGTAATAAACATTACCCGACACGACAGTTGAATCGTCATAACTGACCGCATCCGGAGAAATTCCGGCGGCAGAATCTGAAGATGGAACAGTAAAGCCGTTTGTGAGACTTCGGTAGAGAACAAACTGTTCGCGGTCGCCCGCCGCACTTGAATCCCACACAAGATGAATGGTTGCACTAACCACAGAAGCTGTCAGGTTTGCTGGCTGCGCAGGCGGAATTGTATCGCGCGGCGTTGCACTAACCTCGTTCGAAAAACCGCTCTCATTCCCGTTGGTGTCCACCGCCGTAACACGGAAGTAGTACGTCGTTCCGTTGGTCAGCCCAGAAATAATTTTCGTTGTATCGAGATTATTGTTTGAAGAAGAATCAATCAGCGTGCCCGGGTTCGGAGTGATTCCGCCATAAATTCGGTATCGGAGAAAATCGCTGTCATTATTTTTATCCCACACCAGATATACGTCTGCAACACTGGCTGTTGCTGTCAATCCGAACGGTGCTGCGGGCGGAATCGTATCAAGCTGCGCAAAAAGATTTCCGCTTCCCAGCAAAAACAACGAGAAGCTTACAACTACAGCGCGGTATGAAATTCTGAACTTCATTCGTAGATCACTGAACCACAATTCTTCCCGGAGCAAAATCATTCATCACCGTTGACGAATTGGTCGTGTCGCGCACCACAGTCGAATCAGGAAGAATCGTCATAAATGTTTCTCCGGATTTCAACGCGACACACTGCAAACGCAAAAGCTGTCCAGTACCGCTTGTTCCTTTCGGTGAACCGAGGGCAATTGCGAGATTGACATTAACAAATCCTGCGGAAGCATTCAGATCGGTGAGATTAACAATTGTACCGCCGTTCTTCATCATCAGGCTCGAATCCGGTTCAACTGATTGCACAGCAATCGCAGAGGGATCGTATTGCAGAACCGTACGAAACGCAAGAAGCGATGGAATATTTTTTACGTGAAGGAAAAGTGTGAACGAGCTTCCCGCTGTTGTTCGTGTCAAATTTGGAACGATGGAAAATGCGGGGCTGCGCAGAATATCAACCGTAAATGTCCGCTGCTGAATTGCGCTTTCACTTTCACCATTTTTGTGCTGTGACTTCACCTGGAAAACGTGAACATCGTCATCGAGCGACTCGTACGTCACGGCGCTGTCGGTTTTCCATGGCGACCACTGCGCAGTATCAAGCTTAAATGAATAGAGAACCGAAACAGAATTTCCCTGCCATTCGAATTGTACCTGCCGGAAATTGATTGATGAGTTATCCTGCGGGCCCGAAACAATCGTCGCTTCCGGATTGACAAAAGCCTGGCTTTGCGGATCGTTCGGGTTATTCAGCGGAGGCGGAGTTGGCGATGAGCAGCCTGAAAAAAATAACAATAGCACTCCAACTGCAAGTGCGATATTTTTGTGAAGATTAAAATTTATGCCGTTTTCAAAAAATCTCATTATATGAGAAACGAATAGAAAAACTGACATTCACTCCAATTTCTTTGCTGCCAAAACCAACATTAAGCGCTGTTCTCTTTTCCTGCGCACGGTAAGGAGCTTGCGGATTATGTGCGAGCACATCATAGAGATTGTATAGGTATAGTGCTCCCACAACACCCGCAGCAATACGCTGATAATTCTGATAGTTTGTCTTTTTCTTGTTTGCGTCTAATACCTTATTGCGATACAGCGTCGCATCACTTGCGGTTTGCGCCGCCTGATATTGAATGTAGCTGCTGTTGTAATCGGATGTCGCCTGCTGGTACATTACCTGCAAACCTGCAACTGCACCGGCTGTCGCGAGAAAACCGAGCGAAAAGAAAATTCCATGCCTGCCGCTGTATGATTGACCCCATCCCGGAAAAATAATTGAACGCAAGATCGCTCCAGCATGAGTCGGGCGTTCCATCAGATGAACGATTTCCACAAATTGCGTATCGGAGACGGTAAACTGCTGCATGTACGGTTCATAACCGGGGCCGGAAATCATCAGCTCATACGTTCCTGCGAGAATCCGCCTCTGCCGCACTTCACCTCTTCCAATTTCAGTTCCGTCAAGTTCGATAGATGCATCAGGACTTGTTAGCACTGTCAGCGTACCGCTGCGTGAACGATACTTCAAATTCACAACATACTGCATCGGCTTCTCAACATCGATTGTTGAGGAATCGGGAAAGTAATCATCAAGAAATCCGGAGATTGTGTGTTCGCCCAACGGAACATTTTGCAAGAGCAACGATGCATCGGGAAGCCCGATCAATGTTCCATCCATATACACTTTGGAATCCGGCTGATTCACTTTAACAAGAATATCCGGTGTTGGAATTCTTTCGAGCTGCGCTGAGGCGTGAATAATCAACCTTCCATTTGTGAAAATATTTTCCGTGAAACCGTAAAATCCCTTTCGTTGAATTCGAAGCTCATGCGTGCCAAGCACCGGTGGCGGAACTGAAATTCCCTGCGGTGAATTCTGAACAAGCGTTCGATCAATCAGTATCTCAGCGTCGCGCGGAAGCACATCAAGAAAAAGCTTCGAAGCATTATCATTCTGCGGCCGGATAAAAACAAAATCGCCGCCGCCATCCTGCAGGTAACCGAATTGAGGATGAAGCGTACGGTTCGATATCATCGTTACCCTATCCGAAACTGTCGCGGCGAGTTCCGTTCCCGAAATTATTCCATCGTTGTCGGCGTCGGTTGTCGGAAGTGAAAGTGCATCAATCACATTCTCGGTGAACAAACTTAAGCCTGTTTTCTGATCATCAAGCGTTTCTTCAATGCGGTCCCCGGCTGAAATCAATTCCGCTTCGGGCGATTGAATAATGCGTGCAACACCTTTTCGTGTCGGCGGAATACCGCTGTAACGCCGCAGTACAGGTAATCCTCCAACGGTGAAATCAAGCAGTACCAGCGCATGACTCATGCCGGTAGCGTTGACCATTTTCTTCACAACTTCAAGCGGAATGCAGGTAACAGCCGTTGTTTCCGGCGTAGCAATTTGTCCGTCATACGGAATAAAAAAACCAAGTTCATTCGGCGTATCGGTGTTCAGCGTTGCACCGCGGCCTGAAAAAAATACAATGAGCCGGTCAAACGGATTTTTTGTGGCATTGTGCGCCACGGCGCTTTCGGCGCTCATTTGAAGCTTTTTCAGCGCTTCGAGAATAACAGACTGCCTCGCTGACGCATCGAACAACGTGATGATATTTTCCTGCCGAAATCCTTCGTGTGAAATAAGGAATTGTCGCAGCGCTTGCGCAGAAGCGACCGACGAAATGCGCGGCGTAGTTTGTGGATAATCGTCAATTGCGACGATTAACGCCCAGCTTCGGTCATACGCATGATAGGATTCATACGAAACTTTACCGGGGAAATAGGTGCTTGCCGAAAATTTTGTTTGTCCGGCAGTTTCAGTGAAGAGAAGAAGAATGGAAAAAAGAACAGAAATTGACTGTACCAATTGACGCATTTACACTCCGTACAAAACCGCTTGTGTTGCTGTCAAGCCAAGTTGTTATCGCGTACAGCCTCCATACAGGCTTTGCGCACTGCAAGGGAAAACCTACAGCGAAGCCTTATCAGGATTGTTTGTTATTGGAAATCACCGAAAATATAGAGAAATGGGTTTGCTGAGTCAAGTTTCGCCGGCAGGAACCCAAGCGCCTGTGCTCTGCACCACAGACGCTCTGCGTTGAGGCTGACACTCTCACTCAGGCTTTCTGAGCATTTTCGCCAGATCTTTTTCAATGCTTTCGTCAGCACGTTCAACAATGCGTCCAATTTCTTTTCCATGAAGGGTGAAAATGAACGTAGGAACATTTGTAATGTCGAAACGATCTGTCATACCGTCGGCGCTGTGCTTTGAGCGATCCAGGCCGTAGAGTGTGATATGAGAATCAGGAATGCCCGCTTCGCTTGCGACTTTGTAAAAACGCGGCAGTTCATGTTTTGTATCGGGGCACCACGTGCCACAGAAAACCATGACCTGAAGTTCCGGCGCAGTTGAATGAAGAATTGCGATCACAGAAGAATCCGGCTGATAGTCACGATAACCAGAAACGTACCACGGAAATTCACTTTCATCTTCAAGAAGTGATTTCGGAAATTCGCCCGTGATGATTTCTGAGCCTTCCGGTTCTTTTGTAACGACATATTTGGACGAAGCCCAACATCCCGCAAGAACCAAAACAAGCACAACTGCCGCAACGGCAACTGCTATATTATTCATCTTTCGATACCCGGATATCTTTCCCCCACATCAGTTTTGTTCGGAGCGTATCATAATAACTTTTGTCTTTGCGCTTCACAAGCTTTATCGTGAAGTCTGCTTTCTGAATAATGAAACTCACCGGCGGCTTGAAAATCTTTTCCTGCTGGCCGTCAGCAGTAACGCGCGTCTCCGGCGTCTCAGCTTCTATCTTCACGCGAATGATGCTTGAATCCGGAACGATAACAGAACGTGCGGTCAGCGTGTGCGGACAAATCGGGTTGATAATAAGCACATCGGCTGTCGGAACAACAATGGGTCCGCCGGCGGCAAGTGAATATCCCGTTGTTCCGGTCGGCGTGGAAACAATAATTCCATCACCGGTGTAGGTAACAAGATAATCATTGTTGACATGCGTCTCTACGTCGATCACGCGCGATGAGCTTGATTTATCAATGACAATATCGTTGACACCGTATAACTGGACGTCCTGGTCTTCCGCCGTCACTTTAACGACCATTCTGTCTTCAATGATGTGCTGGTTGTTAAGAATGTCGTCAACAAATGCTTCGACCTCGTCCGCGGAAAGCTCGGCGAGAAATCCAAGTTTTCCTAAATTCACACCGAGAATAGGCACCGCCGAACGCCCAACCATCCGCGCAGTTGCCAGAATTGTGCCATCACCGCCGAAGGCGACAATGATATCGCTTTGCTGTATCAGTTCTTCAATTTCTGCCGTTTCTTTCTTTGCGATAACGCGTTTGCCGACTTGTTTGTTGACCAGCTTCGCAAGCTCGTCGTGGACAATAAACTCCACCGGCCGCTTATCGCCCGTTGCCAACAGCGTAGTGATTGCATCAGGAAGCGTTTCTTTTTCGAGATTGCCAACGATACCAAATTTCATTGTGCCGCCTCTTGTGTCGTTGTGGAAACGTTGGCGTCTTTCGCCTGTTCATCAACGAAATTCAACTTCAACTCCTGAAGAATTGTCGAAAGAAATTTTTCCTCGTCAGGAGAAAGATTCCCTTTGCATTTTTCTTTCAGCATATCCAGCATGTCAATGGAAAGTTCCGCCTGCTGCATATCGCGCTCGATTTTGTCGCTCAACGGATTTTTCAATTTTCCCATTTGCTGCAAAGCGGCGCCATGAAACATGGACACTATTTGAATAAACAACATTTCATTTTTTTCTTTGTCTGTCATTCTTAGCAACCTTCCTTTAGGAAGCAACTACACTTCCATAGTCGTAGAAAATACCGCTCATCAGCCAAAAAAATCCGCCCAAACGCGGATCATCAAAAACATTATTGGCAAGAGCGGCGACCAACATAATTCCCACACTAACAATAAAAAACGTCCCGCTTTGCGGGACTGCGCTATCGCCTTCCATCAAAATATGATGTGATGCAATTTTACGAAAGAGCAGAACCAAAATCAACAAAAGAACGGAAAGTGTTTGAAAACCGCTATCAAGCACGGCTGAAAAAATATCGCTTTGCCAGCTTGCAGCACGACGATCATCAAGCAAAACGCGCGCCTTGTCGGGAAACAATCGCTCAAATGTTTGTGGACCATACCCAAAAAGAGGCGTATGCGGCAAAAGCTTTACGGCAGAATCCCAAATAACAAACCGGCTTTCAGAATATCCGGAAAGCGTTAACTGGATGCGGGAGGTGGTGACGCCGGGAAGCAAGAAGAAAAAAAGAATCGCAGAAACTATGGCCAGATAACCGCTTCTTTGTCTTTTGTAGAACAACAGCGAAAGTGTGAGAATCCCGGCGCCGGCAAGTACTATCGGAAGCCGTAAGTGCAGTAATAAAACGCCGGCGAGGTTAAGTATCATAACCACTGCCCAGAACAATTTCCAGCTATTTCTTTTCTGTGTCAGAAAAAAGATTGCCGATGCCATGGTGGCAGCAACAAAAAGATAATCGAGCGTTGTCGCATTGTGCGGGGTGATGAAGCTTTTTGCAAATGCCAAAGGAAAAATTGTGATCGCCGCAAACGCAGAGGAAATACACAGCAGCCGGAAAGATAATTCAATTCTCTGTTTTGAAAACGCAGAAACCCCTCCGACAAAAAACAGAAGGACGTGCCACAATTTGCGGAACTCTCCCAAGCTTGAACTCAGCGAAATGGAAAAAATGATCGAAAGGATGACGAAAACAATGTAGAGCGCGATGAGAAAATGTATCGAAGAACTTCGGGGAAAATTTTCACTCTTGGACGGAACAAGAGCTATGGCAAGCAAAAGAAGGCATGCCGCTTCAAAAACAAAAACGGACCATGGCAGGGAAACAACCGCGAGCAGAAAAAGCGCTTGGGTCATGCTATCCTTCGGTTTCCTAAACGCCGCATTGGAAAAGCGATGAATATTATGAAACCGCAGGTTCATTCCACACTTCCCAAATTTTAGCGTACTTCGTAAACACGTACGCCGAAGAAAGAATGGCGAGCAAAAATCCATGCGTTCCATCAAGAAAGCCAAGCCTGAGAACATACATCTTGAAAAAAAGCCACGGCGGCCTGACAATGAGATCAACGAGCCGGGAGCGTTTTTTTCTTTGAAACGCATCACCTGCTGCCAATGTTGTATAGCGGTTGAATTTTTCAAAATAATGAAACAGGTTCGGATCCGTAAAGTGCAAAAGATCATGCTGAAGCGTTCCAACTGTTCCATCAATTTCCAACCCTTCGTGCACCGGCGCCGGCGAGAATTTCGCCCGATATTTATTAAACAGGCGCGGCACTCTTCCCGGGTACCACCCGGAATGACGAATCCACTTTCCTAAAAAATAAGCGCGGCGCGCCATAGTAAACGCCGCCTGCGAAGGATTCGTCGAAATCACTTTTTGAATTTCGACGGCAAGTTCGGGCATCACTCGTTCATCGGCATCAAGCCAAAGAATCCATTTATGTTTCGTCTGTGCTGTCCCAAATCCTTTGGCTTCGGCAAACCCTGCCCACGGTTTAACAAATACATTCGTCGTAAATTTTTTCGCTAACGCAACTGTCGCGTCTTTGCTTTCGGCATCAACAACAATAATATCATCGCACCATGCAACGCTTTGCAAACACTCACAGATATTCTTTTCCTCATTCTTTGCGATAACAATCACGGAAATGGGACATGACACCGGAGGCGGCAGCGGAGTCATGGCGTTTCCTTTGCAGCAGTTCGTTCTACGGCCAGCGTCAATCCGACTGTGAACCAGATGAAGACCATGATTTCATGATCGCCGAAATTCCATTCAAACATTCCATTCACGAGAAATCCGCACAATGCAGCAAACGCGCCCAGCGCGACGGAACTTCCGAGCCAATCAGAAGAGAAGCGGCGAAAAATGCCGAGTTCGACAGCACCGATTTTCACAAACATTGCCATTACAATCAAAAAGCCGACGCCGCCGAGCGTTACTAACAACATGATATAATCATTATGAAGATGTCCGCCGGTTTCGACATCTGTAGGAGATTTATATTCCATATACAGTTTGTGCATATCAGAATCGCCGACGCCAAGAATCGGATGGTCGGCAAAAATTTTCATTCCGGTTGACCACATGTGCAGACGTCCGATGTTTGTCGGATGATAGGGATTCACGATGCTCTTTGCACGGTCAATTTGATTTGCCGGTGCAAAAAGAAAGAAGAGCACAACAATGCCGATCTCTGCCAGCATCAGCAAACGGTTTTTCAACATACTGATGATGAAAACGCCAAAGAGAAATCCCAGCCATGAACTGCGCGTATCAGTCAGCAGCAGCGCAAAAAAAGTTGGGAGGAGAAAAAGAAGGAGCCACCCTTTCATTTTTTTCGAAACGCCGCTGTGAAGCAGAAACGGAACGGCAAGAAGGCACACGATCATCTTCAGTCCGCCGGTCGTCATGTAACTTTGGAAAATATACAGCCGCGCTTCGTGGCTTGTAAAATAATAGACTATTTCTCCCAGCGAAAGAATTGCAACAATTGCAAACAGAAGCCAGAGGCTTCGCTCAATTTTTTTCCTCGAATCAAATGAGAGAAGCACAAGATAGACAATTGAAATCAGCAGCAGGCGTTTTGTGTTGTACAGCGCTTCTGCCGGATAGACCGCTGTTGCAGTCGTGATGAACTCGATAGCGATGTAGGCAAGAAAAAAATAATCAAGCGCGGTCCCGGAAAACACCCATCTCCGCTCAATAAAGCTCCAGAGAATGACAAGCAGCAGCATTGTTCCGAACATAACGGAAGCGGCCGCAATCGAAATTGAAATGACGTACAACTGCACCAGCATGAGCACATAAAGAATTGCTGGAAGTTTTTTTGTCCGCTGTTCTGATAATACGTCTGACATTAAACATCACACATTAAATTGCATATCGTGCAGTTTGCGGTACAAACCGTTTTTGTTTTTCAGCAGCTCCGCATGCCGCCCTTCCTGAACAACTTCGCCATTTTCCATTACGACAATGCGGTCAGCGTTGCGGATTGTTGACAGCCGGTGCGCGATGACGAACGACGTTCGATTTTGCATCAATCGTTCAATTGCTTCCTGCACAAGCAGTTCGCTTTCCGAATCAAGCGCTGAAGTCGCTTCATCGAAAATCATAATCGGCGGATTTTTCAACAGCGCCCGCGCGATTGAAATGCGCTGCCGCTGCCCGCCGGAAAGTTTGACGCCGCGATCACCGATGATCGAATCAAATCCTTTTTCCATCGCTTCGATAAATGCCAATGCATTTGCCGCTTTCGCCGCTTCGCGCACGTCGCTGTCGGGACATTCCTGCAAACCGTACGCGATATTATTGCGCACCGTGTCGTTGAATAAAATAGTTTCCTGAGTGACAATGCCGATGTGCTCGCGGAGCGACTTCAATTCAATCCGCCGCACATCAACACCGTCAATAAAAACCGCGCCTTCGATGGGATCGTAAAAACGCGGAATCAAATCCACCAGCGTTGTCTTTCCCGCGCCGCTCGGGCCAACAATTGCCACAACTTCCCCTTTTTTCACCTGAAGATTGACACGCGATAAAATCGGTTTATGCCCGTTGCCATTTTGCGGCGCAGAATAATGAAACGAAACGTCTTTGAACTCAATTACTTTCTGAATTCCATGCAATGGCACCGCATCGGCATGATTTTGAATCGCAGGTTTCGTATCAAGAATTTCAAAAATGCGTTTTCCTGCGGCAGTGAATTCCTGCAGGCGATTGTTCACGCTTGACAATTCCTTGACCGGCGGCATCAGTTGAAAAATTGCAAACAAAAATCCGAGAAACTCCGCCGCCTTCATCTCGCCTGTAATCAACACCTGCCTTCCGCCAAACCAAATGATCACCACACCGGCGAGAATTGAAAGGAACTCAGTTGACGGCGAGGCGAGGTTGCGGATGCGCGCCATTCTCAGCATTGTTTTGAAATAGCTGAATGTTTCGCGCCGGAATTTTTTATCTTCAAACTCTTCCATCGCAAACGCTTTCACAACCTTGACATTGGAAATCGTTTCCTGCAGAACAGACGTGATGTCCGCCATTTTTTCCTGCATCACTCCGCTCTCTTTATGCAGACGTAAACCGATGGAACTGATGATGAGCAGTGAAAACGGAAATACGACGAATGAAAGCAACGTCAATTGCCAGCTTAATGTGAATGCCATTCCCAAGAACACGATGATGAGAAGCGGTTCCTTGATGAGCGTAACAAAGCTTGCCGACACGCCGCCGTTAACGACATTGACATCATTGGTAACCCGTGAGATGAGATTACCGGTGCGCTCGTTTGAGAAATAGCTCAACGATAAATTATGGAGATGACGGTACAACTCGTTGCGAATGTCCATCATCAATCGCTGCTCAACATACGCCATCAAATATGACTGTAAATAGTCGAAGAAATTTTTCAACAGAAAAGCGAGCACAATGATAACGCAAATTCTCAACAGAGCGTCAGTTTTTGTTCCCGAAAAAAGCAGGCTCTGCATCCACTGCTCGAGCGTATGTTTGATGTAGACAATTTCATTCGGCACGAGACCGTTTTCAGGCGGTGTCATTGGTTGCACAGTACTGATGGGCGTTTGATCAAAAAGTGTTTCGAGAAGAGGAATGGAAAGATACACAGAGGCGCCGCTGAATGCAGAAAAAAGAATCGTGCACAATACTGAAAGCACAAGCTGTTTCCAGTACGGACGGACATAACCGACGATGCGCAGAAACGTTTTCATCTTATCTCATACGCTCCAAGAGATACAATTCCTCACTCGTTACCGGCGGAAGTGTTGTGCCGCGCTTTTGTGCATGCTGGTATTCCCAGCACTTTGCATAAATCAACAAATTGTAGAGCGATGAGTACAGTGCAAGAAGAAATCCGCGAAAGCCGTCGCGGTATCCGTGCAGGAAAATAAACATGCGGACAAACACCGAAAGAGGATGTGTGATGAAATCGAACCAACGAATCCGCTGCTTCTTCTGCGATAATTTGTTCATCACTTCGAGCGAAGTATATTCATTCATCTTGTGAAGATAATGTTGAATTGAGCGATATGTGTAATGATTTACCACACTTTCAAGTCTGCTCATATGCCCTTCAACGGAAAATCCTTCATGCACCGGCCGCTGAATTATTTTCGTTTTTTCGCGCCGAAATAATCTTAATTGATAATCCGGAAACCAGCCGCCATGCTGAATTCGCTGACCGAGAAAAAAACTTTGACGGTTAATTTCATAACCGTCATACGGTGTTTGCGAAGTAAGAATGTTTTGGATGGCAATCCGTAATTCACCCGTCACCTCTTCATCGGCATCGAGCGACAGCACCCATGGACACGTTGCATGATCAAGAGCGAATTGCTTTTGCGCCGCATAGCCGCACCACGCATTCTGCACGACTTTCGCGTTGAAGCGGCGGCAAATTTCAAGCGTGCGATCTTTGCTGAATGCATCAACGACAACGATTTCGTCCGCCCATCGTACGCTGTTGAGACAGCGTTCGATGTTCTTCTCTTCGTTTTCGGTGATAACAATAACAGAAAGCTTTTTCATTACTATATTCAGCGAATCACAAAATTTACCAATCTGTTCTTCACAATAATTTCTTTGACAACTTGCTTTCCATCCAAATGCGCCTGAACATTCGATTCCGCTAACGCAAGTTTCTTCAGAGTTTCTTCCGGTGTATCAAGCGCAACTGCCATCTTTGCCCGAATCTTTCCGTTTACCTGAACGACCACTTCAACCGTCTTTTTCTGCAACTTTGATTCATCGTACGCGGGCCACGGTGCGTAAGTCAACGATTCTTTATGGCCAAGCTTTAACCACAATTCTTCAGCGAGGTGCGGTGCAAACGGAGCGACGAGCAATACAAGCGGTTCTAAAATCTGGCGCGGACGCGTTTCTAACTTTGTCAGTTCATTCACCAAAATCATCATCTGCGAAATCGCCGTGTTAAAATGTAAATCTTCAATGTCCTCGCCAACCTTCTTCACTGTCGTATGGAACACATGTTCAAGGTCGGCAGAAACCGGAACTTCTTTTACTGCGGAATCAAGTTCACCTTCCTCTGTCATATAAAGCCGCCACACACGATTCAAAAATCTGAAGACGCCTTCAACACCGCGTGTGCTCCACGGTTTCATTTCCTCCAGCGGCCCCATGAACATTTCGAAAAGCCGCATAGCATCTGCGCCGTACTCGCGCACAACTTCGTCCGGATTGACAACATTGCCGCGCGACTTCGACATTTTGCGCGAGTCTTCACCAAGAATAATTCCTTGGTGACGTAGTTTAATAAACGGTTCTTTTGTGTGGACATAACCGAGATCGAACAACACTTTGTGCCAGAAGCGGGCGTACAATAAATGCAGCACCGCATGTTCCGCGCCGCCGACGTACAAATCGACCGGCATCCATTTTTTCTCAAGTTCCGGAGAACAGAATGCATTTCCATTACGCGGATCGAGATAACGAAGATAATACCAGCATGAACCAGCCCATTGCGGCATCGTGTTCGTTTCGCGGCGACCTTTCAATCCGGTTTCGCCGTCAACAATGTTCACCCAATCTGTCGCAAGCGCGAGAGGCGATTCAGTCGTTCCGCTTGGTTGAAATTTTTTCAGATCGGGAAGCAGCAGCGGCAGTTCATTTTCGCTCAGCGCTTTCATCGTTCCGTCTTCCAAATAAATAATTGGAATCGGTTCGCCCCAGTAACGCTGGCGTGAAAACAACCAATCGCGCAATTTGTATTGAATTGTGCCGCTGCCGATTTTTTTCCCCTCTAACCATTGTGTGATTCTTTTTTTCGCCTCATCGGTGTTTAAGCCGTTAAGCGAAACTTCATTGTTCGCTGAGTTCACGAGTGTACCGTCGCCGGTAAACGCTTCATGTACAACATTACCACCAGTCGAAGACCCATTTGGGGAAACAACTTCAACAATCGGGATCTGAAATTTTTTGGCGAACGCAAAATCGCGCTCATCATGTGCCGGCACAGCCATAATTGCGCCGGTGCCGTAGCCCATCACAACGTAATCGGCAATCCACACAGGAATTTCTTTTTTCGTCGCCGGATTAATAACAAACCCACCGGTGAAAACACCGGTTTTTTCCTTTTCAATTCCGCGTTCAAGATCAGATTTCAATGAGGCTTGGCGGATATACTCTTCAACTTCTTTCTTCTTCTCCGCAACACAGATTTCAGGAACAAGAGGATGTTCCGGTGCAAGCACCATATACGTCGCACCGAAAAGCGTATCGGGACGAGTCGTGAACACTTCGATTGCCGAGTCCGAATTTTTGATTGTGAATTTTATCGAAGTGCCTTCCGAACGCCCGATCCAATTCCGCTGCTGTTCGAGCGTTGAAGCAGGCCAATCAAGCTCCTTTGTGTCTTCAAGCAAACGTTCGGCATAGGCGGTAATCCGCATCATCCATTGGCGCATCGGGCGCCGCTCAACGGTGTAACCCTTTTCCGTCCATTCAGCAACTTCTTCATTTGCAAGCACGGTGCCGAGCGCCTCGCACCAATTCACCGGAATTTCAGCGACATACGCAAGGCGAAATTGGGCAAGAAAATCATGTTTCTCTTTCTTCGGTTTCTTTTCCCATTCATCGGCAGAAAATTTTCCCTCCGAGTTTAATTCTTTCGTTCCTTGCCGCCCAAGTTCTTCAACTAACGTCTGAATCGGCCGCGATTTCTTTGCGCGCGGATCAAACCACGAATTATAAATCTGAAGAAATATCCATTGTGTCCATTTGTAATAGTTCGGATCGGTCGTGTTAATCTCACGCGACCAATCGTAACTCAATCCAAGCATTTTGATCTGACGCCGGAACGTAGAAATATTCTGTTCCGTAGTGATGCGCGGATGAATATTCGTTTGCATCGCGTAACGTTCTGCAGGAAGTCCGAACGCATCCCATCCAATCGGATGAAGCACGTTATCCCCTTTCATCCTGCGATAGCGCGAAAGAATGTCGGTTGCCGTGTAGCCTTCAGGATGACCGACATGCAAGCCGGCACCGGAAGGATACGGATACATGTCGAGAATGAACGCTTTCGGACCGGGAGAAGAATCATTTGTTTTGAACGTTTTCTCTCCGGCAT
>JAJYOI010000033.1 GCA_021796275.1 Bacteroidota bacterium | reverse complement strand
CACCATTATCGTTTATACAAAGAACACGTTCTACATTTACAATATACATTCTCATTGAAGCGGTGTCAAGGGAAAAATTTTTGAGAGGAACAGAAAGCGAACTTTTTGCATTGTTGCCCGTTCTGATGGTAATGACATCAAAACGGATTTTTTATCTCTTGAATATTGCGCTTCACCTCCTTTCTGTAGACTCATCATTCACCTCTTGCTAATGACAACAATTGCCTTTGCTCCGATAGCATCGGCGTCTCCAACAGAAACAACGATATCGCCTTTAACGCTAAAACCGTACGTAACAAAAAAGCTTAATGACGGCACGATGAAAGACCATCGTTTTCCATTAAAATGATAAAACTGCCCACTGATGATTCCAGGAATAAACAAGTCATTATCGGAATTACCTCTAACGCGAAGTGCGTCTATGGGTTGATTAACTACAAAAAAAAGATTTGCACGAAAAGGACTCAAAGAGGATATTTCGTAGAGCGCCTGTTTAACCTGATTATCTACAATTGAACTTCCCAGAAGCCAGAGTTTGCTGTTTTCACTCTTCCTGTAAACAGATCTCATTCCACCTACATACTGATTCAGAGAACGTGAGTTTGTGTCCAGTAAATTGTATTCATTGTAAACTTCCCATGCACTGGTGTATGCAGTGAACGCTGTCTCAGATGGGTCATCACCAGAAAGAGGTTCTCCTGTAGCAAAAATCCACTTTTCATCTCCCCACACATCGAGCAATCGTACTTTAGTGCCGGAATTCATTTTTTCAAGTGATGAGCCATTCCATCGCGCCACAACACCTTGTTGTCCAACGAAATAAACTTCGTTCGGCGAGCGAGCAAACATTTGGTGAATTGCATTGCTGTCAATGTACTCCGTGTGCCAGTCAGTACCATTCCATACAGCAAGCGAACTATATTGAGAAAGAGCAATAATATGATTTTCATCGAATACTTTTATCGCTTGTAAGGCTGCAGGTCCTGGATGTCCTCCAGTCCACCCTGGTTGTCCTGCCATAAGAATTCGTAAGTAATTCCATTGACTTCCGTCCCAATGTGCCACATTAAAGGAGCTATCTAAATTGCCGGTGCTGTCAGAGTAAGCGGTTGAAAAAGAGCCGCCCACCCAAATATTATTTTCATCTACTATGTCGACGCACTGCGCTGTAGAAAAAGGCCCGCCGAGCGTGTCAATTCTCAAGAGAACAAAATTGCTGGAAGTGGTATCCGTTGGATTATCCGGCGGCACCACGGGCGGCTCTTTCTTGCACTCAGTGCCAGCGAAGAGAAGAAGCATAAGCGATGCGAAAAGAATATACTTTGTCATCTCAGTCCTTAGCGGCTTTTATCAAATGATCGCATGTAAAGAGGCTGTAGTGTTTGCCTGCGCTTGAACATGGAACGGAGCGAACAACACTGCAGCAACCACACAACGAGCATGCACATTTGCTTTTTCATGTTTACTTCCTCCTGATAGTTATGATGAGTGCTTTATTATCGGCTTCTGCTGCGATGACTGCAAGACCACTGACAGCAGAGATGCCGTGATTGAGTGAAAATGAATATCTTGGTAAATCATACACTGTAAATCTTGCGCCATTGTAGTGCATAAACAGCGGAACCCAACCTCCCACTGCATTCTTCTCACAGAGAAAATAAATATCGTTCGGAGAGGCCATAGACGTGGCGTTAACAAAGACTCCATCGCTATTCCGTAAAAACTGGTAGGTATTGTTTTCAAGCGAGTAACTTCTCAACGCTGAACCTCCGACCCACAGTGTTTTCTCATCATAGAGAAGAAGACTTTGGACAGCAGCGGTTTGGGGATCTGTTTGCACTGAAAGAACTGTTGCGCTATCGTTTGTAAGTTGAATCAAACGAACTCCTTGCTGCCCCCATGCCGATGCATAAGCCACACCAGTTTGCTTTGAACCTGTCATAGAGGTAAATGTGTAGTTCGAGTCGAACGGGATTTTCTTCCACTCGCTGCCGTCGTAGTGAACGATGATGCCGTGCGCGCCTACACACCATATATTTTTTTCTGACGACGCCCACAATCTTCCTAATTTGTCAGCAGAGCTAAAAGCAATATTATCCATTTGAATAGTGACAATGTTCCCGTTTTTATATTCCCGGACAATTCCGCCGGTTGAAACGAAGAAGATCGTTGACGAATCTAACGCATAGATATTTCCAAAACCACTGCTGTTGTATAAGGCGCCAAATCCAGCCCACTTATTCCCATCCCATCGTAGAATATTCCGGTCATCAAAACCGACTGTATCGGGAAACATACCCACAACCCATATATTGCTTTCACCAAAAACCCATGAATCCTCTGCATATGCAGAGGCATATCCGTTGCCGTATTGTAAAGTTGTAATGGAAAAGTCTTGGCTTGTTGTATCCACTCCATCGGGCGGCACAATCGGGTTGCCTTTCTTGCACTCGGTGCCGGAAAAGAGAAGAAGAAAAATTATTAGTGCCGTAGAAAAAAATTTTGTCATACGGCAAGCACAATAGGGCTTTTTCTCTTCTTTGTCAAGTTTTTTGTCAAATGCTCTTACTGTCAATTTTTTTTCTCTGATATTTTCAATATATTTTGCCATTCATTGTTTGACAAAACCATGGCATCGCAGAGACGCAACGATTTCCTTATTCCGCTGTTAACCGTCCTTTCGGATATTCTTACAATCGAGGGCGCTTTTTTTCTGTCGTACTGGCTCCGTTTCTATTCGCCGCTCACGGAATATTTCGAAGTCGTTCGCGGCATTCCGCCGTTAGAAGGATACATTTACAGCTCGTTCGTTTTTATTCCGGCATGGCTGCTCATCTTTCGCTCACGAAATCTGTACGGCGCACGGCGCAACACGCATTTCAGCGACGAGTTTTTCGCTCTCACGCGTGTTGTCACAATCGGAATGCTCATCTTCATGAGCGCAACATTTTTCTACCGCGAGTTTTCGTATTCGCGCGGCGTCTTCATTCTTCTGTGGCTCACTTCCATTGCAACGGTGAGCGCTGGTAGATTTCTTGTGATGACGTTCGAACGGCTGCTGTACCGCAAAGGAAAAGAATTAAAAACCGTCGTAATCGTTGGAAACAATTCTACAGCAAATCAAATCTACGATCTGTTGAAATCCGATCCGTCCGTTGGATATGAAGTAGCGGGCTATTATGCCGAAATGGAATATGCTGGAAGTGGCGCTAAAAGCGACAGCGCGGAAAACGACAAAGAAGCGGACAATGCATCAAGCCTTCACGGAGCAAAATATTTGGGACCCATTGGAAATCTGCCGGCAGATATTTCGCGGTACCGCCTTCAAGCCGCGCTTATCGCACTGTCATACCGCGAACACCCGCAGTTGGTTGATTTGATCCGCGATGCCGAAGGATTGAATATCGAATTGATGATGGTCCCTGACATGCTCGACATGATGACGAGTCGCGTGCGCATTCAGGAGATCGAGGGAATCCCGTTCATCAAGGTCAAAGAAATTCCGTTGACAACATGGAATCGGATTACAAAGCGGGCGTTCGATCTTCTTTTTTCGTTCCTCATTCTCGTCATTACTCTGCCTTTTACTCTTCTCATTGCGCTTATCATCAAGCTGACATCGAAGGGGCCCGTCTTTTATCTTCAGGAACGCATCGGTTTGGACGGTGTAACATTTCCGGTGATCAAATTCCGCACAATGCGTACCGATGCCGAAGCCCAAACCGGGCCTGTGCGTGCAAAAAAAGGAGACCCGCGCGTCACAACAATCGGCAGAATTCTCCGCCGGACAAGTTTAGACGAGCTGCCGCAATTATGGAATGTGCTGATCGGGCAAATGAGCATCGTCGGACCGAGACCTGAGCGGCCGTACTTTGTTAATCAATTCAAACACGAGATTCCACGTTACCTTGAACGCCACCGGATGAAAACAGGGATGACCGGCTGGGCGCAGGTAAACGGTATGCGCGGCAACGCGCCGATTGACGAGCGGACAAAATACGATGTATATTATATTGAAAATTGGTCGCTCGTTTTCGATATGAAAATTATTTTGAAAACAATCCGTGCGGTGATGTTCGGAAAGGATGCGTACTAAGAATGATTCCGCTGTTCGTCTTTTATCTCCACACTATTGCCGCGGTATATATATTCACACAGCAATATCAGGAAGAAGGCGTTGGCGCCGGCGTGCTTGCCGTCGGATTCATGGCGCTGATTTTTTCCATCGGCTGGAGCATCAGTACATTTCTTTTGAAACTGGTCATCGGTCCGAAAGGATTCGGCTTTTTCTTTGATAGAGATGCTTTGTCGCTTCTTCTGCTGGCAATCTGCGAAGGGGGATTTTATTACGTGTTTTTATCCCGAAGGGATTTTCAATCAGGGAGGAAAAAAACTACTTCAGGCGGAAATTAAATGTCACCACACATCGCTGCTCAATTTGCGGGTCGGAACTGCCGAGCGGCTCGAACATCCACAAACGCACTTCTTTGATTGCGGCATTTTCCAAACGCGTGTCCCCTTTTTGTAAAGGCTGAGCAGACTTCACTGCACCGGACGGCAAAACGACAACGCGCAATTTGATTTGCGCTCCAACTTTTACTCCGGAAGGATACTTCGGTAAATCACCCGATGCTAAATCACGCCGACCGCCGCCTGCCCACTGAATATCGTACGACACATTTGATGCAATCGAATTTCCCACTCCGCCGGCGTTGAACGGCGCCGCAATATCTGAACCCGTCGGAATGCCCGGCTTACCTGGGGCATTGTCCTTTCCTCCCGGAAAACCAAGCTTTGTCGCGTTCGGCGCCGGTTCGCGTTGAGCGTTCGCAACACTCTTTGTTCCTCCAAATGTTGTGACCGGATTTTCGTTCGCTTCTATTTTTTTTGTGGCAGGCATGTTGACCGTTTCATCAGGAAGACCGACATTCTGCCGGATCGGCAAATTAACTCCGGCACCGGTCGCAATCACGCCTTCCCGTCCGGCGGGCGGTGGCGTACTTCCTTCCGGTACAACCTCACCCTTCGGCATCGGCCCAAGTGATGAAGCGATTCCGCCGCCGAATGAAAATTCAACAAATTCTTGCTGTTGCGGAGACGGCTGCGACAAACGAATATACAGCAGCATTATCACAAGGCCCGTATGAAAGACGATCGAGCCTATCCACCCTAATGTTAATTCCCGGGTCATTGTAACACCATCATTGCGCCGCTTGCGTCGGAGATTCCGTAGCGATCATAAAACGTTGTGCGCCGACACCTTTAGCAATGTCAATCAGGTCCACCGCGCTCTGCAGTGACACAGATTTATCGGCGCGAACAACAATAACGTGGGTGCGGTCACGATCAAGAATAGGAATCAATTTCTGTGCAAGCGTTGTCTTTGTCACTTCTTCCGAACCTAAATAGATTCTGCCGTCATTTGTCAACGTCACAATCGTCTGGCGATCTGCCTGCACTTCGCCGGTCTGCATCTTCGGCACCTGTACTTTGATGCCGGGCGTGACAACAAACGACCATGAAAGAAGAAAGAAAATGAGCCACTGCATCACCATGTCGGCAAACGACGCATAATTGAACGCCGGATTGAATTTATTTCGCGTTTGAAATTTCATTGTGCATCACCGCTCATTCCTTCGGTTCAAAAAATTCATCCTCTTCATTGAAAACCGTTCTGATCGGTTTTGATGACTTCGCTCCGTCTGTCGGTCCATTCGAAATGTTTGCGCCCTGTTTGAAGAAACCAAGAAATTCATCCGTTACCGTTTCCAGCGAAAAAGCTATTTGGTTCACCCTGCCGACAAAATAATTGTACAACGCGAGCGACGGAATACCGACAGCCAGACCGAACGCGCTGGACAGCATCGCCTCCCAGATTCCGCCGGCAAGATTTCCTGAATTGACATTCCCGCCCAACAGTTCGATTGCGCGGAATGCATTAATCATGCCGACAACCGTTCCAAGAAATCCGAGCATCGGGCTGACGCCGGCAATGTTTGCAAGAATGCCGAGCCGGTTTTCCAAACGAAAAATCTCTTCCTTCCCTGCCGTTTCAATCGCTTCGCGTACTGCGTCGGGTCCATCACTGATGCTTGCAACGCCCTTCCGCAGAACATTCGGCACAGCGGCATTGCTTTGCGAGCACGCAGTAATTGCTCCAACGGTATCGTTGCGGGAAAGAGCGCTCCGCAATTTCAGCATCAACGGTTTCGGATCAAACTTCGCTTTTTGCAGAACGACAAAGCGTTCGATCATGATCACCACAGCAATGATAGAGCAGAGAAGGATCGGCCACACCATAATGCCGCCCTTCAAAAACAAATCAAGAATACTCATTACTTATCCTTTGAAAATTAATTTTCCAACCGCACGACCCAATAGCCGCCTTCAAGCATTTGGGCAAATTTTTGTGCGGAACTCTTTGCAGCCACCGGACTTTCATACCGCCCGATGTACACACGGTAGTGCCTGCCTTCACCTTTTACAGATGCTTTCTGAACAAATGCAGGAAATCCCGCCCGCGTTAATACGTCGGCTTGGATGCGCGCCTTCTGTTCGCTCGACCATGACGACACTTGCACGGAATATCTTCCTCCCGACGACATCGGAATCTTCGGCACCGATGAGCTGTACCCCGGTGCACCGGCACGCCACGTCGATGGCGATGATTTCGCCGGCGTTCGTCCTGCGGCAGGCGCTGATTCTTTAAATTCAACCAATCCTGCAGTATCCGCCGGAGGCGTTGTGACAGGTGCCGTCGCAGTCGTTTGTACTGATGCCGAAACAGCCGGTGCCGCTTTCTTTCCCCACAAGTGAACAACGCCCGCCGCGTTCAACACAAAAGCGAGCGCCGCAAGAATTACCACACCGCCAATGCCGTACAGAACAGGCATCGGTAGCGCACCTTTCTTTGCCGGATCGCCTGCAGGTTTTAGTCCCGGACGCATGCCGGGTGCAGGCTGGGGAGTCGTACCTTTGAGATTGAGATTAGGCATTGTTGACAACCTCCTTACAGATAGTGAATGAAAATTTGAGTTTCTCAGCCACAGGCTGATCCGCCTTTGGCGGAGTTGTCACCATGTGTACGTTACACCAAGCGAGATATAGAATGTTCGTTCAAGATATCCATCCCACACATAATAATGCTGATCGAAAAGATTACTGGCCTCCAAAAAAACTCGCACATCACGATGGACATCATAGTCTGCTCTTCCTCCGACAGAAACATAGCCCGCGTTTGCGCGCGTGTGAGCAAAATCGTTCCACTGCTTTGAAATATACTCCGCATATCCTTCAACCGCAATCCCAAAATTGAAATTATGTTGGTACACGCCTCCCGCTCTGAATACAGGCAGATACGGAAGCGCATTCGATGAATCCTTTGCCGTGCCGGATGTCACGGTGAGGGAAGCGGTCAATGAATTCTGATTCGTGATTCTGTACGCGCCCTGAAGCTCAAGCGTTGTCAGGTGCACCGTCGGAAGATATACAGCTGTCCAGTTGCGCGCGGTGGTGTCTTCAAAAAAGCTCGTGTAATTCTTGATAAGCTTGTAGGAAACCGACGCCATGCCGCGAAGGCGGTCGTTGAATTGAATTTCTGCTCCGCCGTTTATTGCAAACCGAACATCGTTCGGCTCAATCAGTACGGCGTTGGTAATGTACGGATTCATCGCAAAAAGCGAGCGAAGCGTTGTGCGCTCAACTGTCGGATGTACACCGGCGAAGAGCGTTGTTTGATCGTTCAGAAAATAGCGCACGTCAACTTGCGGATAAAATCTTCCGCTGCCTCCCGAAAAATTTCCCCGGTAGAAAAACTGCTGAATGCGTGCCGACGCCTGCAGTGAAGGAAGCAGCATTGTACGTCCGGTAAGGCGCAACGCGAACCATTGCGGCGCATGCGTTGCCAGAGCCGAAGGCAGCGCGGTCGTCATCGTGCCCGAAATATATTCCGCTCCGGCGTACAATTGATACTCTTCGTATTGCGTTGACGCCGTGCCGCTGATGCCGAATTCGCTTTCGCCTCCAGTGGAAGAATCATTTACCGAGTATCCTCTTCCAAAAAAACCGGCTGAGTAAGATATACTCTGCGAGAAAATATTTTCGCTGCCGGTTCTTCCGCTCAGACCTAAGTTCATCCGAGTATCATTCACCGAGCGCGCCTGCGATGGAACACTCGAACCGTACGCGCGGTACGTGCGGCCGAGAAAACTTACGCCGCCGTTCAGCCGGCTGCCGCCAAGCAGTTCGAATGACGGCGGCACACTATAATCACCAGTCAGGTCAATGCCGGCGGTTTGACGATTGGCATGTGCAACGTGTCCGTCGGTTGTAAGATACTGGGCGTGAAAAAGAATTCCTCCCTCATCATAATTTTTCCCGAACCAGCCTTCAAGGAATGGCGTTGTATATGCGCCGAACCCAGCCAAAATTTTACCGTTCATCTGCGCCCCCGAGGCGCCGAAGTTCTTGCTTTCTTTTTGTCCGATGTCCGACACGGCTGATTTCCTCACGCTTTCCGGTGAAAGCGGCTTCGCAACATAAATCATGTTATCGTCATCGGCATGTTTTGTGGAAGGCGGAAGATCAATGGCTTCATTTCCCGTGATGACGAATTCCGGCAGGCTTATTTTGGGAAGCGGCGCTTGCGCGGAATCGGGAACGGCAACTTCGCGTGCCGCCGGTTCTTTTTTCGCCTGCGACAATGAAACCGAACCGGCGCACAGCACCAGCACAGCAATCATCCGGACGTTCAATACGCTTCGTCGTTTCATCACATCCGCTCGATACTCTGCAATTTCTTCTGCGCTTCGCTCACAAGCTCCTGCTCTTTCGATTCCTGAACGACATAATTGTACGCGTCGCGCGCTTTTTGAAGCTGGTTCGTCTGCACATAGCAATCGCCTAAATTCAAATACGATTTTGCAATCCATGTCGCGGCGGAAGGAAACACATACTTGATCCGCATATAGGCAAGAATCGCATCGGGGAAATTTTTCATCGCCTGATTTGCGACGCCGCTGCCATACTGCGCTTCTGCGCCGAGCTCGTCCGTGCGGCTGACTGCAACAGCCTTGAAATAGTCCAGTGCCTTCGTAAATTGGCCCGCATCTTCATTCATCCATGCAAGCGAAATTTTACTGCGGTCGGCAGCGATAGATTTCGGATACTTTGCAATTGTCGCTTCGAATTTTTTGATCGCGGCATCCAGCTGACTCGTTGACTTCAAAACCAGCGCCTGCTGATAGGACGCTTCCGGCGCTTCATCGGAACGGGGGAAATCGGTTTCAATCTTCGTGAACGCGGCAAGCGCTTCGTTCGGTTTCCCTTGCTTGGCATACATGCCGCCTTGCTCGAACAACGCCGCGCTCGCAAATTTCCCCGACGGGTATTTTGTCGTTACCGCGCGGTACGCTTCGAACGCGGCGGGATAATTATTAATCGCCGCTAAACTTTTCGCCATCCAGTATTGAGCATCCGGCGCAAGCTTGCTCTTCGGGAATTGCTGCAGAAAATCCTGATACGCCTGAATTGCCTCGTTATATTTTTGCTCTCCGTAATAGAGTTCCGCTTTCTTGAAATAGAGTTCATCTGCCATGCGCGCGCCCGGATTCTGCTTCACGTACGCATCAATCACGCGAATTGCGTCGAGCGGTTTGTCGAGCAGCGTGTAACAATATTGAATGCCGTTCACTGCATCGCTGGCGTACGAAGAAGTCGGAAACCGCGAAACAATATTCTGGTACGATTCAATGGCATGCTGATATTCCTGAAGATTGTAGTACGCGTCGCCCATGCTGTAATATGCGCGGGGAATAACTTCGCTCGCCGGGTACGTTGCGGCAACTTTTTGAAATCCCGCAATTGCCTGCTCGTATTTCTTCTGCTGAAAATAAATCCACCCGATGCCGTATTGCGCGTCATCGGCAAGATCGGAATGCGGAAATTTCGCGATCAGATTTTGGAATTGCTGCACCGCCTGATCGTACTTTTCCGCTTTGAAGCTCGACTGCGCCAGTTGATAATACGCGTAATCAATTCCATCCGCGTCGGGAAACTGTTTAACGGCCTGGGTGTACGCCGCGGCGGCGCTGACAAAATCTTTCAGATAGTAATACGAATCGCCAAGCCGCAATTGAATATCAAGGCGGTACGCCGGCAGGCGCTCTTCATGCGCAAGCTGCCCGAACATGTGCGCCGCGTTCTCATACTTTCCTTCCTTAAAATAACTCCACGCTAAACCGTATTTCCCGTCTTCATACTTCGGCTCGTGTGCGCCTTCTTTCACGAACTGGGCATAATATGTTTCCGCATTGTCGAACTGCCCCGACTGAAAATATGATTCGGCGAGCCAGAATTTAGCTTCAACGTTCTTCGCATGTGCAGGATATTTTTTCAAATACGACGCGAACGCCGCTGCCGCATCACCGAATTTTTTCAGCTTGAAGAGCGACCACGCTTCCTGAAACGCCGCATCGCCGCCAAGCGGCTGGTCTGCGCCCGCCGATTGCTGCGCCGTCCGGAATGATGCCGCTGCTGCATCATATTTCTGCTCGGCAAGATACGATTCGCCGGTCATTCTGTACGCGTCGGCAACAACATCGCCTTTCGGGTACTTCTCAATGACCTGTTTGAAAAACGTGTTCGCCTTGTCGTAATTCTTCTGGTTATAAAAAATCATTCCCGATTCATACAGCGCATTGTCGGCATATTGACCATCCGGATGGGTTTGCACAACGTGCGCAAACAGATCGAGCGCACGGGGAAGGTCGCCTTCAAGCTGCACTGTCTGCGCTTCGCGGTATAACGCGCTCTGGGCAATTTCATCGTCCCCGGAAACGAGCGAGGAAAATATTTCTTCCGCTTTCGGAAGTTCATGCGTCTTCAAATATGTCCAGCCGATAGAATACTGCACTTCGCGCACCAGTGTGCTTGTCGGATACTCCTTCAGAAATTCTTCGTACGCCGCGCGGGCATTGGCATATTGTTCCAGATTGTAGTACGACTCGCCGATGAGGTACTGCGCCTGCGCCGCTTCCGTTGAATCGGCAATATATTTTTTCGCACCGGTCAGGTACTTCACGCTTTGTGCATAGTCGCCGGATTTGAAGTAGCAGTCGCCGACGCGGACGGTGGTTGCAGAATACAGATCGCTTTCCTTCTTCTCATTCAGCAAACCTTGATACGCCGCAATGGCTTTCGCATAATCTTTTTGCTGTTCCGCAGCCCAGCCGATAGAATAGAGCGCGTAATCTGCAAGATGATTGTCCGGATATTTTTCCGCGCTGAGCGTGTAGAATTTCATGGCGGAAGTCAGGTCGCCGGTTTTCAGATATGCTTCGCCTTCCCAATATGCCGCTTCACCGGCGGTTTCTTTCTCCGGAAATTTTTCCAACACATCGTTGTAAAACGGGATTGCTTCTTTGTACTTCGACTGACGGAAATACGAATCGCCGATACGGAAGAGCGCATCGGAGAAAAGCTTGTGGCGTGGAAATTCCAGCGTGAATGCTTTATAGATAGGAATTGCTTCCTGATAATCGCCGGCAGAAAAACGGCACTCGCCGGAAAGGAACATTGCATCGGGGCGTTTCAAACTGTTGGGATATGTGGCAAGAAATTTCTGGAATTGGTCGTATGCCAACTGATACAGCTTGTCTTTGTATAAGCCGTAGCCAAAGGCATAATCTTGTTCTTCCTGAACATCCGAAGCGGCAGCTTGTCCCGCCAATGGCGGGATTCGCGCTTGCCAGCCGGACGGGCTGGCGGAAACCGGAAGAGCAGCCGGTTCGATGATCAGAACGAAGAACGCAACGATAAATGAAAGCTTCCTCAACAGCACCTCAATTCCCCCGCTGGCTTTATTTCAAGTAAAGGTTTCAATCAAACTAAATAACCTTAGTAATTTAACATAAGGCATAGCTCATGTCAAGAGGGGGAAGAAAATGGCGTAAGCTGTCCCCAACCTCAAAACTGGAGCCTAATGCGTGCTTTTCCCAAGAAATTTCGCTTGAGAAGCACTTGACATTCACACCATAATTGCTTAGCATTTCATCCACACAAACACGTACGATATTGTTTAACGCAGCAGGGAGTGTACAATGTCAACAGCGAAAACAGTTTTTGTAGGCGTGTTCCTTTCGTTCTTCTCCCCTTCTCTTTTAATTTCTCAGGTCATCATCAAAGACACGGTAGCCATTCACCCGCAGCCGCCGCAAATACACTTAAACACGACAACAGCGGAGGAGAAACAGCGCTTCACATTCGCACTGTTACTGTGCAGGGGACCCAATATTATCGCCCGGTGTCGCCGATGGTCAGCATCGCACTCGAAGACACTGCATACGGCACACTGGTGGAAGGCTACGAAAGCTGGGACGGCTTTCATACACTCCAATCAGGCGATACACTGGTGAACATTTCTTCTGATGGGACAAGTGATCCCGCCTCCGGCTTGATAGTGAAATTTGTAGCAGATGGTACGGCGCCAGCGGACAGCGCCGTTGCCCGTATTCACGTTATCAAAACAGGAGAAGGGTACTCGACATTTTTCGTGCCGCCGGAAGCTATGACGCATCAAGGGAAGCAGGTGTTGCAGGCAACTGCGGAAGTGACAGTAGTAGGAAATGCTGTGAAACTTGCCATACTTCAGCCAACTGACAACTCGGACAATGGACACATTACGCATGAGCCGAAAATGCCGACCGTAACATGTCAAGCGCAATTGCAGAATTACAGCGGAGGGCGGGTGACTTATAAATGGATGTATTCGACTGCTGATACATTTCTGCAAAAGACTCTTGATGGATATCCACTGCTACCGCGCTATAGTGGTATTGGATTTTTCGGATCTACTTCTACATCAGGTTCTAATATTTCTCAGTGGCCGGTTCCATTCAACGGATTATTCACCGGAGGGAAAACTCTCTTGATTGTCAATGCCGCGACAATTGAAGGGGAAACTTATTCAGATACCGTCTATGCAAATTCAATAGTAGGGGATAATCCCCTTAATTCTGCTGAGGTAAAAAACGGATTGAGTTTGGAGGAACAAGTGTTAGTTTATATGGAAAGCCACCCCAAGTGGAAACAATTCAACGAGAGTACGATAGACGATTATAATTTGAAGGGCAATCCAATCTATGGACCGCCACATGGATTTGGATTGATGCAAATTGACAATCCACCTGCTTCCGCAGCACAGTTGTGGAATTGGAAAGACAATCTGAGTGCAGGGACAAGCCTTTTCGCAGAGAAAAAAGCGACGGCTTTGGCACATCCCGCAAAGGTAAGGAAAAAAGGGGCTGCATATAGTAACGCTACAGATTTTTCATCTGAACAAATGTTGACAGAAGCTTTCCAACTATATAATGGAGGATATTATTGGGTTTGGGTACCAAAAGATCCAAGAGCAGGCGGCGGTAGTTGGCAAAAAAGGACGAATCTTCTTCGAGACTATGGCGGGCAGGCAAAGAAATATTATGATGGTGTTGTAAACGGCAATCCACCAAGTAATTGGTGATTAATATTAACGAGGAGTTAACCATGATAAGGGTAATAACTTTATTGTTGATTGTGACTTGTTCCGAGGCATATTCACAGCCATACTATTATTATTTTAAATACAATCCTACTTATGACGTTCCCGGGTACGGTGGAGATATCTATCGATTTAACTTAGCAGATAATAGTAACGAACTTTTCGCTACGAACATTGGTCGTGTTACTGGCATTGTCTTTGCGAACTCAGATCAAACAAAAATTCTTGTTCAGGAAAGATCGTCATTGCTTGTAATGGATGTCAGTACAAAACAGATGAGTGAGGTGTTATATCCAATTGATGAAGTTACGAACGTTATAGGGTCTCCTCAAATAGGTAGGTATTATCTTTTCATAGATAGCGCGGACGAGGAATATGAAAAAACCATGGTGATTAGTAACACGACAATGCAACCCATCGATTCAATTAATTACGGTGGGGAAAATATTTTTTTATCTAGGGATGGAAAATACCTTTACCAGTTTATTCCTGATTCGACAGGAATCTTTTTCTCAAGATTTGTGCTCAGTAATAAACAAAGCCAGCCCTCTACACGTTGCGGTAGCCTCGGTCCATTCCCGACTGATGTCCTGTTTAGTGACGCTAAGAACGGCTTGGCGCTTGTTAATTATGAAAATAATACAAAATATGATTTTAGTGGCTTAGAATACATTCTTTGTGATATCGATAGAAACGTAACGTTCGCTCCATTAAATTTTCCTTGGCGCTCTGAGGCGTACCTGTCTTCAGATGGTAAGTATGCCATCATTGAACAAGTAAATTATGATACAACACGCACAAGTGGTGAGTACCACACCGGCATTGTTTATGTTTTTGATGCCTCAACTGGTGAACTCGCGCAGCGTTTATCCTTACCTCCAGGCGGTAAGATTCTCGTGTTCGACAATTATCCACAAACGTTTTATTACTATAATGATTCAACAAATCAATCTGTACCAATCACTGCTACAACAGTAATGCCGTTAGAAAACCTTTTGGACACACTTATATCATTGAAACATCAGGCAGTCACAAATAGTTGGCTCATCAACAAACCTCAGCATGAAAAGGATGAAGATGACGATAACGCTGATGATGGCATTGTCGAACGATTAGACCGCAGGCTTGATAAAGCAAAAGACGCACTGACAAAAAACGATTCGCTCAAAGCACGGCTTGAGCTTGAGTTGTTTGTTAAGGAAGTCGAACATCTGTATCACCAAAACAAAGAAGAAGGCGAACGGCACGGTGTGCAAGTGCTGACGAGCGAAGGCTACGCGCTGCTGAAATATAATGCAGAATATTTGATAGACAGATTGCCTGAGAAAAAAGGAGAGAAAAAGCATGAGCACTAATTGCAAGTCCCAAAGGGACGAGTCGAACTATTCCTCCAAAAGCCGATCAACCTCTGGGTGACTATTTCCTTTGGTGAGGAAAAAATTAAATTGTAACGCTATCCTTTTTCAACAGGTATTGCAAATGTAAACAATCTTGTGTATTCTTCTTTGGCTTCTTAAACGGGTTAGTTTGCAAATATTGATGGCTCAAAAATCGTAGCTCACAAAACAATCTCAGGGAAAAAAATGAAAACAGAATTAGGCAGGGCTCAACTTCTTCTGACCGTAATCATTCTCTTTTCAAGTGCGCTTTACGCACAAGATACTCTCTCCACCGAAAAATCCCTTGAGTACTCAACCGTTGGATTTCAGATAAGTCAGGTTTCGGGCACTGGTATTTCGTACGGCAGGAACAAGGAAAATGAGTTCCGTTTCCGTATTACAGGGGGAATACTCACGACCGGCGATAATTCATATTACTCAATTGGCACAGACTATGGGATTGAATTGACAAAACACAGACCGTATCGGGTTTTTATAGGACCCGCTTTAGGAATATGGGGAATTTCGGGCGAGCCGGCTCATTTCAATATAGCGTTAGGAACGGGAATAGAAACGCCGATAATGAGAGAAAGTACAATTATCGAAAACGTTACCTCAGGGATAGAGATTTATTACCCAACTTTTTTCCTTTTATCGAGCACTATTGGCATTGCCGGAGGAGCTTTCATCTCTTTCAATTTTTAGAATTTGCAATGTATTTGAAAGACATCCATCCCAAAAAAATATACCGCCGCCCTTGACTTCTCCACAAACTGGTTTTATATTGTTTTCGCTCATCTTTTAG
This sequence comes from Bacteroidota bacterium, assembly GCA_021796275.1. Lineage (GTDB taxonomy): Bacteria > Bacteroidota > Ignavibacteria > UBA10030 > UBA8401 > JAJYOI01. The sequence goes on along the minus strand of JAJYOI010000033.1, from coordinate 19,259 downwards.
TGCCCATACTAAATTTTGGGGGTGCTAATAAGAGGGAAACTTCGGGCATAATTCACAAAATTGATTAGTACAACGCAGAAAAGGGTTTTTCCCATGAAAAGTGGAACCCCCTGTTTTCATTGTGCATTTCCCCGCATTCAATCCGGGCATTCCCGGTTTCACTCTACGATTCCCCGCTTTCAATCTGTAACTCCCCCGCAACTCCGAGGGACTTCCCGAAACAATCCGGGATTCCCCCGTTTCACAATGCACGCTCCCGCTGTGCATTTGTACTTCCCCGCATCTGCGGTGCACACACCACGCCGCAAAAATAGCTTCCCCCGATTGCTTGCGGAACTCCCCCGGCAATTGGCGGACTCTTCCGGAAGCCGCCGTTGCGCTGCCATACTCCAGAATACCTTTGCCGTCTCCAGTGTGTACGTTGCCGGCTCTGCTCTGCGCTGTGTACTACGTGTTATGAAAATTCCCGAAACCATAATTCACAAAAATTATTCATAAAGGAAACAACAATGGCGAGTAAAGATTATGTACCCAGAAACGATAATGAATTCACTACCTGGCTTGATAACTTTTCAAAAAAACTTCCGACCTATGCGACGCCGTTAGGGATCACCGCCGCTCAGGTAACACAAGTTCAAACAAACCTGACCGATGTCGGTCAGAAAATAAAAGACGTTCTTTCCGGAAAAAAAACATTGCAGTCGCTCGTTGAACAGAAAGACGCAGCGATAGCCGACACAAAAAAATATATCCGCGACATGGTTGTTGTGATGAAACGGAACGGCGCGTACACTCCGGCAATCGGAAGCGACCTTGGCGTAGTCGCGCCTGCATCAACTGCACCGGCGGACACCGACAGTGCAGCAGTAGAATTTTCTGCAACAGTACTGCCGAACAAAGTCCGGCTCGATTGGGTGAAGGGCGCGTTCGACGGCGTTGTGGTGCAAAGCAAACGCGGAAGTGAAACTGCGTTTACAACGCTGGACAAAGATACCGTTTCGCCGTACGACGATGCGCGCCCGAATCTGGTGCATGATGCACCTGAAACACGCGTGTACCGCATGCGCTACCTTATCGGCGACGACGAGGTAGGCGTCTGGTCGAACGAAGTAAAAACAGTCTGCGTGATATAGGAAGAAGTCACCAAACCCTGCGAAGGGTTCAAACCACGCTGTACGTGGCACGTACGGTGTACCTTCGCAGGGTTGGTGTAGAACACTTTCACAAACCGAAGGAAATACTTTTATGAAAACGATACTCGTTCAAAAAATATATCTTGCATTCGTGGTACTCTGTGCTATTGCACTCTCGTCTCAACAAACATTTTCGCAAACTGAAAATTCTGTTGGAGCAGCCGACTCGCTCTCTTCTACAGGAGCGCTTCAGTTTCAACTCCTTGGCGGCGTTGGGTTATATTATATCAGCGATGACGGCCCGACTTCCCACTCCCGAATCGGTGCTGATGTTTACTTAAAGCACTCAGACCAATCAGGGAGCGGCGACAGCTATTCCACCTCATCATACACCCCGCCGTCTTCATCAGACAGGCAAGGCTACACCAATCAGCCTGAGCAGATTTCAGATTCATACGGAATCTCACTCTCAGTAGTGTACCTTCGGAACTCTGCTAAACATAATTCTCTGTATGTCGGTGCGGGACCTCTTGCAGCCTATTCATGGGACAGGGAAATCAACAATTATTTATCTACCCCTGCGCCCGGCACAAGCAGCTCAAGCTCTAGTAATACCAGCAGAGAGAACACAAATAAAACTTTGGGCATTGGCGCCATTGGAATTTTTGGAGTGAGAAGCCGAGTGTTTAGCCATGTAAGTCTCAGCGCTGAAATTGGTTTATCGGCTCTCTATCAGTGGACAACAGAAACGATTTCTTATACTTCAGCATTTACCTATCCATCGAATGCCAATACCACCACCTATAATGACGGAAGTACCACCCACCTCAAGGGTTGGGCTGTCTCGCTGAGTAGTATTCGCATTGGCGTGATTATTGAATTGTAAACGTTAGCCAACTCTGCCAGTGTTCAAAAACGCCGGCAGTAGCTGTTTGTTATCTTTTTCGGAATCAATTATTTATCTTGAGGTGGTGTATGAAATACCTGCTGACTTTATGGAAATGTAATAAAAGGAATGGCGTGGGAAGATGTCCCAGTCATATTATTCAAGCGCCGGAAAGACTGGGCGGCAAGGGCTGTTCAATAGAAATAAAGTGAAAGGGCATTCTATGAAAAACAACGTAATAATTTCCTTCATATTGCTCTCGTTGCTGTCACTTTCTTGCAAAGAGACAATCAATGGACCCAATGATGGTTCTTCAGAGGTGAACGCAAAAACGCTTTTCGTTGGGCAGAGCTTTGATATTCCAATAAAAATTAGCGGAGGTATTGTTAAAGACGAGTACCCTCAGTTTGACCAATGGTCTTATGATTATTTCAATGTCGGATATTCCATTCTCACTGATAAGAGTGAGATTAGCCTGTATATTAATGCCACGAAAGTATCTTCCGGGCCAATCAATGAACTGGTGTCATTTACCTATGCTAAAAAAACAATATATCAGATGGTTAGTATTAACGTGATAGATTTTTACTACGCATCAACGTTTGAGAAAAATACCGGAGACACGTTAATGTTAAAAAGCGGAACAAACTTTCTGCTTCACGTGACCTGCAAAGATTCCGCAGGCAACGTCGTATCCAAAAATACAATTTCCCGCTTGGTGGGGTACGGTACAAGTTATAACACAGAAAAAGTTTTTTTTAATGATGTTTACAATGATACAACGAATTTTTCCTACTTATTATCTGCACTTCCCGATCTTACACCAAGCCCGCAGGACACAGGAATATATTTTAGCTTGCGATTAAGCAACAAAGAGTTTAAGCTTCCCATAAAACTATTATATTAGCGGGCAGTGTCTCAATTTAAAAATGTTTTGAGCAGGACGGGCATTCTTGCCTGTCTTTATTTGGTCAGACAAGTGGCGGTACGCTATAGCGTACACATGGCGCCAACGGCGCTCAAATGCCTGACCTACCAATGAATGCCAAAGCGAGACACTGCCTATGAACGCATCATGTTTCTCATTGCGCTAAAAAGTAAGACGTTGCAGCGCACACCAATGCGGAGAAAAATGAAATCAGCCTTCTTTACGTTAATCATTATGACGACGTTCCTTATCAGCAACAGCATCATGTTTGCGCAAAGCGCATTTCTGGAAGATGGCCAGAGCGCGACTGCCGTCTCCGCGGCCTTTGCATCAAACAAGGATGCTTTTTCAATCGGCGGAACTATGGCGTTTTCGATAAAAGGCAGATTCGACATTAGATTAACGTTGGGCTTAGCTTCCTATTCAACGATTCATTATTCCGGCACCGTATTCTCTCCAACGTTCGAACTCCAAATCATGAAGTGTTCCCCTCAGCACCCTGTAGGATTGTCTGCAGGCTTTTCTGTAGAAACCGCCACATACACTGATGATTACAATCTTCAGGCAGAATTATCAAACGCTGATATTTCTCTCTTTGGGAATATCTATCATAACTTTTCGCTTGGAAAAGGAGTAATCGTACAGCCTGCATACGAACTACACTATCTCAGAGGCATCTCCCAATCCCACGAAGTTTTCAGTTACCGTCAATATTACTATTATTTTGGCTACTTTGGGTATATTGATCATTCTTCTTCGCAAACAGCGGAAACGAACATCGAATCGTGGCTGCACATTGTCGGGCTGACTTTTTCTTTCAAAACATCGCCTTCAACGCAACTCGTTGCAACCCCTTCCATTGCGATGACAAGTAAGCTTACAACGTGGGGCGCAGAATTAGGAATAATATTTTAGCATCAACCATTCTTCGCCATCTTAAAAAAGACACTGATGAAAAACACCTTAAACAATATTCCGATCGTTTCGATGAAGCGCGGGCAAGACTGGGCGGCGTGGCTGAAGAAAAATCACGCGGCATCGCCCGGCATTTGGATGAGGTTTTATAAGAAAGATGCCGGCGCGGTTTCAATCACACATGCAGAGGCATTGGACGAAGCGTTGTGCTACGGCTGGATTGACGGACAATTACAAAAGTATGATGAACAATCGTGGCTCCAAAAATTTACGCCGCGAAGAGCAAAAAGCATCTGGTCGAAGAAGAACGCCGAGCGCGCTTTGCAGTTGATAAAACTCGGCAGAATGAAACCGGCGGGACTTAATGAAATAGAAAAAGCGAAAGCTGACGGCAGATGGGAACGAGCGTATGATTCGCCGGCGAAGATGACTTTCCCCGACGATTTTCTGAAAGAACTTTCCAAAGATAAAAAAGCTTTAAATTTTTTCGAATCGCTCAACAAAGCAAACAAATATGCCATTGCGTGGCGTTTGCAGACCGCGAAAAAACCGGAAACGAAAGAAAAGCGGATGAGACAAATACTTGAAATGCTTTCGCAAGGTAAAAAGTTTCACTAAACTCTGATGGGATTGATGGATTAATGGATTACTGCTTCATTTTCCATTAATCCATTAATCCACTAATCCAGAACTTGGGTTACACTATGCAAAAATACGTAGCGTTGTTCCGTGGCATCAATGTCGGCGGGAATAAAATAGTCCCGATGGCGGAGATGAAAAAGGTTTTCGAGAAAATCGGACTTAAAAACGTCAAAACACTTCTTGCATCGGGAACGCAGTGTTTGAATCCGAAATCAAAAACAGTGAAGAATTGACGACAAAAATCTCAACTGCGCTGGAAAACAAATTTCACTTCCCCATTCCTGTCTTGCTGAGAACATTCTCAGGCATCGAAAAGATGATCGCACTCGATCCGTTCAAAGGAATAAAAGTAACGCCGCACATAAGATTGTATGCAACATTTCTTTCCCAAAGGGATTTTCAATCCGAGAAACCAAAAAGCAAATTTACCACGTACGTTTCTCCTGACAAATCGTTCAGAATTATTTCTGCAACGGAGAATGCGGTATTCAGCGTGCTCGATCTTTCGAAAGCAAAAACTCCGGAGGCGATGGGCGTTCTTGAAAAAGAATTCGGGAAAAATGTAACGACACGAAATTGGAATACGGTAGTGAAGATTGCAAAGCTGTAGGTAACAAAAGACCCGGGCTTCCCTACCGGCAGGCAGGCTCAAATTTTCACGGCAGTTGCTTTAAAACCTTTTTCGCTTCTTTCAAAAACTGCCGGGCAATATCCGCATACTCATCTTCGGTAAGTCCAAAGTAATCATGAACGCCGGCATTTCTCGACTGAAGAAATTCCGCCCACATTTCCACATCGTCAATCCATCGGTATTTTCCGGCAAAAGAAATGGAATCTTTCGGGCCAAATACTTCTTCTCCCTGCATCTCAAGAGCCGCTTTCAATGCTTTCCACACATACTCAAAGGCGACCTCGAATCTTTTCGCCGCGGCATCCAGCCTTCCCCACCGATCCGATGCGGCCGGCTCGGCATCAAGCCACGCCAGAGTTGCTGCAAGGCGCTGTAGCGATTCTTCCGCTTTTGCTTTTGCAGCATTACGCTTTTCAACGGACATAGTTTCCGCCTTTCCAAATGCCTGAGAGCAAAACCATTTCGTGCTCAATGACCTTCAAAAATTCGTCCGGCGCACGTGTAAGATCGACAAGGTCAAGGCGGTATGGCCAGGCAAGTTCCTCCGCATCAGTTTTCAGTGAAGCAAATTGTTTCCAGGAGAGCTTAGGGGAAACAGCAATACCAATATCAAAATCGGCATTGCGATGGACTGAGCGGCCTGCACGGCTTCCAAAAAGAATAATTGCTGCATCGGAACCGGTTCGCTCTTTCAGAAAAGCAATTACAGATTGAATATTTTTCGGAAGATTTTCCATCGTCATTTCTAAAGCAATGACAAAAGATACAGCTTTCATACATGAAGAGCAAAACAACCCCTCATTCGCCTATAACGAAAAACTACGCCGCTCCGTTGTGATATTCCTGCAAACTCCGCACCGTTAATTTGCCTTGGCGGATCCGCTCGATCGCTTTCAGCGCAGTTGCCGCCGCAGAAAGCGTGGTGATGAATGCAACTTTGTATTCAATCGCCGCCCAACCGATGGAGTATTCGTCGTAGCGCGATTCCTCGCCTAATGGCGTATTGATCACCAAATCTACTTCTCCGTTTTTGATATGGTCAACAATGTTCGGCCTGCCCTGTTGCACTTTGAAAACTTGCTTGTTGGAAACGCTGTGCCCGGTGAGGAATTCTGACGTTCCTTCTGTTGCGATGATCTTGAATCCGAGACTGATAAAGCCGCGCACAATATCGAGCGTTTTCTCATTCTTATCGTTGTCGTTGACGCTGACGAAGACCGTTCCTTCCTTCGGCAGCGTATTCCCGGCGCTCATCTGCGCTTTTGCAACCGACGAGCCGAAATGATTTGAAATGCCCATCACTTCGCCGGTGGACCGCATTTCCGGTCCGAGGAACACTTTTACTTTTGGAAATTTCGAAAAAGGAAAAACCGCTTCCTTCACAGAAACATGCTTCACTTTTCTGAAATCAAAATCCATGACGCCGAGGTCTTTCAGTTTTTTCCCGACCATAACGCGCGCGGCAATTTTCGCAAGCGGCACGCCGGTCGCTTTGCTCACGAACGGCACGGTGCGGGACGCACGCGGATTCACTTCAAGCACGTACACGATATTATCCTTCATCGCGTACTGAACGTTAAGCAAACCGATGACATTAAGCGCGTGCGCGAGTTTTTTCGTGTATGCGATAATAATCTCAACATTTTCTTTGCTGATCATGAACGGCGGCAGAACGCACGAGCTGTCGCCGGAATGAATTCCCGCTTCTTCAATATGTTCCATCACTCCGCCGATGAGAACGTCGGTGCCATCGCACACGGCATCCACATCAAACTCGAACGCATCCTCCAAAAAGTTATCAATGAGAATCGGCTTCTCCGGAGAAACGTCCACCGCTTTTTTCATGTACTCTTTCAGCGATTCGGTGTTGTAGCAAATTTCCATCGCTCTGCCGCCGAGCACGTACGACGGGCGAACGAGAACAGGAAATCCGATTTCTTCGGCGACGAGCACGGCATCTTTCACAGAGAATGCCGTTCCATATCTCGGATGCGGAATCTGATGCTGGCGCAGCAGTGCGCCGAACCGTTGGCGGTCTTCGGCAAGATCAATGCCTTCCGGCGACGTACCGAGAATATTGACGCCGTGCGATTCGAGCGCTTTTGCAATTTTCAGCGGCGTTTGTCCGCCAAAGCTGACGATGACGCCGTCCGGCTGCTCGTGATCGCAAATATTCAGCACATCTTCCAGCGTGAGAGGTTCGAAGTACAATTTATCGGTCGTGTCGTAATCCGTTGAAACTGTTTCGGGATTACAATTGATCATGATGGTTTCGTAGCCTTCATCGCGCAGCGCGTAAACGCCGTGCACGCAGCAATAATCAAATTCAATTCCCTGTCCGATGCGGTTTGGTCCGCCGCCGAGAATAATGACTTTTTTTCGCAGCGATTTCTCCGATTCATTTTCCCGCTCATAGGTTGAATAGTGGTACGGCGTGTGCGCTTCAAATTCTGCCGCACAGGTGTCAACAGTTTTATAGACAGGAATGATGCCGCGTTCTTTTCTCAATGTGCGAACAGTATCCTCGTCCGTTTTCCACAGATGAGCAAGCTGGTGATCGGAAAATCCGTACTGCTTCGCTTTACAAAAAACCTCCGGCGTAAATTTCGAAAATTTATTCTTCGGCACGGCATGGTCTTGTTCGCCAGCCAACGAAGAAAGCTCGTCCTCTACATCGACGATTTGTTTCATATTGAAAAGGAACCATGGATCAATTTTCGTCAGTGCATGAAGCTCTTCAATTGAAATGCCAAGCTTCAGCGCATAGCGCAAATAGAAAATATTCGACGGCTTTGGCTTTCGCAGTTGGTCCTTAATCTTCCTCGTCCATTCAACTTTTGAGCGCGCAGATATCTTTTTCACATCAAACGGATCTTTACCGTCTGCGCCGAAACCGTAATGCCCCGTTTCCAGCGAACGAAGTGCTTTTTGCAGCGCTTCTTTGAACGTGCGCCCGAATGCCATCACTTCACCGACAGATTTCATTTGAATGCCGAGCGTATCGTCAACACCTTTGAATTTCTCAAAATCCCAGCGCGGAATTTTCACGACGGTATAATCAATCGTCGGTTCGAACGATGCCGGTGTTTGCTTCGTGATATCATTCGGAATTTCATCGAGCGTGTAGCCGACTGCAAGCATCGCCGCAATCTTCGCAATCGGAAATCCGGTCGCCTTCGATGCAAGCGCCGAACTGCGCGACACGCGCGGATTCATTTCGATGACATACATCTTTCCGTTTGCCGGATTCACGGCAAACTGCACGTTCGATCCTCCGGTATCGACACCGATAGCGCGCATCACACGCAGCGCACCGTCGCGCATAAATTGATATTCTTTGTCGGTCAGCGTTTGCGCCGGCGCCACGGTGATCGAATCGCCGGTGTGCACGCCCATCGGATCGAGATTTTCAATCGAGCAAATGATGACGACATTATCTTTCCGGTCGCGCATCACTTCAAGCTCATATTCTTTCCAGCCGATTACCGATTCTTCCACTAGCACTTCGTGGATCGGGCTGTTCGTCAATCCGTGTTCGACAAGCGCACGGAATTCTTCCAGATTATACGCGATGCTGCCGCCTGTTCCGCCAAGCGTGAACGACGGACGAATGATAATCGGAAAGCCGATGCTGTCAACAATTTTCAATGCTTCTTCAAAGCTGTAGACAAAACCGCCGTGCGGCATTTCAAATCCGGCGGCGTGCATTGTCTTCTGAAAAAGCTGGCGGTCTTCCGCTTTTTTTATCGCATCGAGCTTAGCGCCGATAAGCTCGACACCATGTTTTTCCAAAATGCCGCGTTCGGCGAGAGCAACAGCAGTATTCAACGCGGTTTGGCCGCCCATTGTCGGAAGAATCGCATCAGGCTTTTCTTTTTCAATAATGAGCTCTACAAATTCCGGTGTGATCGGTTCGATGTACGTTGCGTCGGCAAGCTCAGGATCGGTCATGATCGTGGCAGGATTGCTGTTGATCAAAATGACGCGATAGCCTTGCTCGCGCAGCACTTTACACGCTTGCGTTCCCGAATAATCAAACTCGCACGCCTGACCGATGACAATCGGTCCGCTGCCGATGATAAGAATAGATTTAATGTCAGTTCGCTTTGGCATTGGCAACCTTCATGGATAGAGAAAAACCACGTCGTTGGCGTGGTTCATTTACATCTGGAATAATTATACAAAATTTTGGGAAGGATTACAATGTGGAACGGTTCATTCCTCAGGTTTCTTGTCACGTTTCATTCGCTTCAACACACGAAGCGCCGCAAGGTACCATTGAACAACTCCGATTTCCCTTCGCTGGTATTGAGGAACGAGGTCCTCGATTTCTCTTCCAATCTCCACTTGAATTGAAGACGACTTTGTGATAGCAAGAATCTGCGACGGATATACGCTTCGATGCCCTGTCACAAGAAAACTGATAATGCACGCAACGACTGCATACGGTGCAATCTGCGGACCAAAAAGTTCAACCGACATAATGCTGGCGGCGATTGGTGTGTTTGCCGCGCCAGCAAGTACGCTGACAAGTCCGATGGCGGCAAATGTCGCCACGTTCAGATCGAAGACCTGTGCAAATAACGATCCGGCTGTTGATCCGATAAAGAAAATCGGCGTCACGATTCCGCCGCTTCCGCCGAAATTCAGCGTCAGGCTTGTCGTGACAATTTTTGCAAGAAAAGAATACCACACAACTTTTTCGCCTTCAAGCGACGATTCAATAGTATGCAATCCAAGCCCAAGGAACTTGTTTGAAAGAAGAAGCGCCAGAACGATAAGAATTGCACCGCCGGCAAGTCCTTTCAGCGGCGCCCACCACTTGAGTTTATCAGCAAAGCGTTCTCCCCATTTCAACGCCCAGATCAAAAGACCCGAACACAACCCAAAAAAAATCCCTGCAAACACGACAATCACAAGAAACGATTCGCTGAACACAGGAAGAAAATTTAGCGGGTGATAAAAATATGTAATCCCAAGCGCGCGGGAGACTTGATATCCGGTAATGCCGGCAACGAACGAAGGAAGCAAAACATCATACAACATGCTGCCGACAAACAACACCTCCACGCCGAAAATTGCACCGGCAATCGGTACGCCGAACACACTCGCAAATCCGGCACTGACGCCGCAAATCATGATCTTCTTTCGGTCTTCATCGTCAAGACGAAGAACGTCTGCAAGCAGCGAACCCATGCCTGCGCCCATATCGGCACACGGCGCTTCTTTGCCTGCGGACCCGCCCACGGTGATTGTGATAATCGGAAGAATGAACGCCTTCAACGGAGAAATGAATCCAAGACGGCGAACATTATGTATTGACTCAATGACTTTGTCCGTTGTGTGTGCATCGGCAGACGGAACAAAAATATCTCCGATGATGGTGTTGATGAAAAGTCCGACAGGGAGCAAAAGAATGAGATATGGGTTCTGTGAAAACAATAATGTACCGGCAGTCAACGCTTTCAGGAAGAGAGAACTGATAAAGCCCGTTGCAACACCGGTGATGGTTGCAAGAACGAACCATTTTAGGACGCTAAAAAAAAGAACTGTCTGTTCTGTCAGTCTGAATTTCATGCTAAATAATATAGTTTTTTAACGAGAAAAACAAAAAAGAGAGAGTGACAAATTATTTCGCTCTCTCTTTTCACAGAACTAAAAAAATCATCCTGTTGCTACTTCCCCGCTTCAGCCGCCAGCTTTGCCCGCAGAGTGAAAAAATATTTGAATGTCATTCCGACAACACCGGCAGAGAGAATGAGCAAAAGAATATCGGTGAACACAAGCGACCAGCTTCCGAAATTCACATAGCGCCCGAGAAGAATGACAAGCGATGCGATCGTCGTGATCACCATAAACGCGGCGGGAATCGCCGTGAACCAATATTTTTTCGCCTTCTGCGCAAGCCATGCTGTAACGGCGATCAAGGTCAGCGCTGCAAGCAATTGATTGGCTGCGCCGAAGATGGGCCAGATTTTCAGATATGCATTAGTGAACGTCAGCGACAAAAATCCAACGACAACGAGAAGGCTGTTGAATGCTTTGCTTCGCAGAATCGCCGGCGGGTTGTCTATAATTGTCAGCCACAATTCTTCAAACAAATAACGGGACAAGCGAACGAGTGCATCAATCGTCGTGACAAGAAATCCTTCAAGCAGAAGAATTCCCCAAATCGTGCCGAACACTACCGGCAAACCGACGCCTTTTTCCAAAATATTTCCCAGTCCAAGCGCGAACGCGAGCGGCGCATTGCTCCCGCCTTTTACCGGATAGACAATGCTGATATATTTATCGAAGCTCATGCCGCCGGAGATAATGAGGATGACGCACAACGCCAGCAAACCTTCCAGCAACATTCCGCCGTAACCGATGATGCGCGCGTGCTTTTCGTTGGAAAGCTGTTTGCACGATGTGCCGCCGCAAATCAATCCGTGTGCGCCCGACGCCGCACCGCATGCGATCGTGATAAAGAGAAAGGGCCAGAGCGTGCCGAGATTCGGCGCTGTCATTGCCTGGCTGACATTCCAGGACGGAACATTGATCACCGCTCCGCCAATTCCGGCGCCAATAACGCCGACAACCATTGATGCTAATCCTAAATACAAAACCTGAGCGTTCACAAAATCTCTGGGCTGAAGAATGAGCCACACAGGAATCCATGATGCGACAAAAACATAGCATGTGATGATGATGATCCACAAATTCGGATCGAGAGAAATTGGGAAATAATAGCCGAGAACAATTGAACCCATCGAGATCACGAATGCCGTAACACTGATGAACCAGATATTCATTTTTTTCTTATAAATCATCCAGCCGATGCCCGGTGCAAGCAATGTCATCACAATGACTGATGCGGAAGCAACGCCGCCGATTTGCACACGCAGTGCGCCGTTTTGCTGAATCAAATGCAAGCCGGCAGTCGCCGCAGTAAGATTGACATCATCAGGCGGCAGGCTCGACGTCAGTGCGATGGCTGTCAATTGCAAAAATGCAGCGATGACAAGAAGACACAAGATGATAGCAAATGCGACATAAAACACGAACCCGGCCTTGCCCAACGTTTTGCGCGCTACCTCGGCGACCGATCTGCCGCCTTCGCGCACCGCAACGAACAGCGCCGTGAAGTCGTGCACCGCACCGATAAAAATCACGCCGAAGATAATCCACAGCCACGCCGGCATAAATCCGAAATACAACGCCAATGCGGGACCAACAATCGGCCCGGCAGCGGCGATGGCGGCAAAGTGATGGCCAAACAAAATCCACGGTTTTGTCGGAACGTAATCGTGTCCGTCGTTGATTTCCACTGCGGGGGTACGGCGGGATTCATCCGGTCCCATGTATCTGGCGATCAACCGGCTGTAGAGCGTATATCCCAGAATGAGAATGATGCTGGAGCCAATCATCACAAGTGCTATGTTCATTGTGGAACCTCCGAATAATTTTGTGAAATAAAATTCATGCAAAGTCGCAAAGATGCAAAGAATAGAATTGGAAAATTTTTCTTGATGCCTTCACGACTTTGCGTGAAAGAATCTGATTTTTCAAGACACCCGGCATCAAAACGCATTCTTGAAATGCGTGATCTCTGCCTTTCCGTCATGCACTTGTACTGCAACAACATCGAACCGGCAGGAGCTATTTATACAATTTTTCTCAGCGACATACCCTTCGGCGGTGCGGCGGAGCAATTCTTGTTTCTTCGGCGTCACTGTTTCTTCCGCGCGGCCGAAACGCTCGCTCCGGCGGGTTTTCACTTCAACAAAGACAAGTTCGCCGGCGTCTCTCGCAACAATATCAATCTCGCCGTGATTGAAATAATATTGTCGTCCAAGAATTTCATAGCCCAAGCGCTCCAAAAACTTTACGGCAGCAGTTTCACCAGCATTGCCTGTGACGCGTCGTGAACGCGGGTTCGCTGTCATCAGATCACATGAAAATATCTGAGAAATAAAAACACGATGACAATGATAACAAAAACAATCATCGGCGATTTTTTTCTGCGAGAAATTGCCGGGGCATTCTGAGGAAGCGTGATCGCCGTGCGATGAAAATCATCTTTCTCCAACCGCTTCAGCGACGCTTCCATGTCGGTTTTCACCGATTCCCACAGGATCGAAAAAACCTGCACCGGCTCGGTGTTTGGGGAAAGAGACCGCGTGCCGGCAGCTTCAGTTTTCAATTGAAGGACGGCGCGTATTCGGCGAAAGCCATCGCGCGTAATATAAATTTTTCCTGCCGGAACAATCTCCACCACACTGCGTGCGCCGTCAATGCCGCTCCCAATCATCTTTCCTTCCGAAGAAAATATTTCACCGTAATGGATTCCAATGCTCAACTCAATACTCCCGGTATCAAAGTGAAGATGATTGTACTCGGCGAGCCTCGACTGGATATCAATGGCGCAATTCACAGCGCCGGCGGCATCTTCAAATTCTGCTATGCTTCCGCTTTCTGAAGACTCAAGAACAACGCCGTCATGTTTTACAACACGTGCCGCAATGACACCCGCGCTATAATTCTTTTGTTCAGCGGAAATGGGTTTGCCGGAATTCGCTGCTGCAAGCAACGCGGCAACTTTGTGCTGAGGATTATTCTGTGGTGATTGATTCTGATTCATTCTTTCTGTGTTCCAGATGTTCGTCGGACGAGATATGAAACGAGCGGCGGTGAATGGGGCAAAATCCGTAACGCCGGATCGCTTCAATATGCGCGCGCGTACCGTATCCTTTGTGTTTGCCGAATCCGTAATCAGGAAATTCGCGGTCGAATTCTCTCATCATGCGGTCCCGCGTCACCTTTGCAATGATTGACGCGGCGGCAATGGAATGAGACAACGTGTCTCCTCTGATAATATTCTCAACCGGAATGGTCTCATGAGCAAAAAAATTTCCATCCACCAAAAGCTGCTGCGGCGGAATGAAAAGATTGTCAACGGCTTTATGCATGGCTAACATTGATGCTTGCAGAATATTGATGCGGTCAATGACTTCGTGGCCGACAATGCCAACTCCAACAGCAGCGGCATATCGTTGAATTTCATCAAACAACACTTCGCGTCGTTTTTCCGTTAACTGTTTTGAATCGTTGACGCCGGGAATAATCATTTCCCGCGGAAAAATTACCGCCGCCGCCACCACAGGGCCTGCAAGCGGACCGCGTCCGGCTTCATCCACGCCGGCAATCTGTGTAATGCCGGACGACCAAAACGTTCGTTCAACCGTAAGAAGGTCCGCAGTGTTCATACGAAGTTAGAGATGAGTTATTTCAGAGACAGGCTCCACCTCAGAGGCGGAGTCCATCTTGCAAAAACTCACCCAAGATAAATCGCAATCAATCCAATGAACATATCATATTTCAGAATTGAACTCAAGCGATGAAGATTTTGCTGCGACTGATTTTTCCACAATGAAGCGAGCACGACGATGAGCACGGCATTCACGCCGATGTTGACAATAATGAAATACATTGAACCGTATTGTTGATTCGCAAATGGAATAATCGTAGAACCAATCACAGCAAAAAGGAAAATTGTGGCAAGAGCGGCAGCGCGCCGCATCCCAAACTTGACCGGAAACGTTACAGCGTCGTTTTGGATGTCGCCTTCCACATCTTCCATATCTTTAATGATTTCTCTTCCCACATTGATCAAAAATGCAAATACCGCCGGCATGACTGCACGACCGATATTACCGACAGCGGCGCCTCCGTAAATGAACGCCAGCGCGGTGAGCGCGCCGACGGTAAGATTTCCAAAAAGCGGCGTGCGTTTCAACACTTTGCTGTAGAAAAAAATGATAGCAGCCGCACCGATTGCAATTATTCCTGCTGTCGAAGGTAAAAAAAGATTCAGAAATAAACCAGAGGAAGAAAGAATAATCCAAAACGTCAATGCTGCGCGGCGAGTGACTGCGCCACTGGGCAGCGGACGCTTCGGTTTGTTGATGCGGTCGATCTCAAGATCAAAATAATCGTTGATCACCATTCCGCCTCCGCCAATCAAACCGGCGGCGAAGGATGCCGCCAGCATTTCTGCAATCATCGCGCGCGTTGCTCCCGCAAGAATGCAGGAAACAAATACAGAAGCGGCGGTGATGATAAAGTTCGACAGGCGAATGAGCGTAATGTAGGGCTTGATCTTTTCCAAAGGAATTTTCAACATGAAATGTGAGTATGTGTTAAAAATTATTTTCCAATCCAAAATGAATTTTTCCCGTGCTGAACGTATCGCCTTTGCCCAGCGCAAAGCTTACGCCAATAATGCCGAGCGCAGTTTCAACACGCATCCCCACGCCGTAACCGTAGATGAGCTGCTGCTGCTCAACAATACTGCGCAACGCATCGGCAGGCCGGGAAAAATATCCGGCATCAAAAAATCCAAAAAAGCTCGATGCCCGTCCGGTCAGATAACGATATTCAAGGTTTGTCCAGACCATTTGCGAGCCATAAAATTGATTCTCGCGGTAACCGCGGACGGTATTTGTTCCGCCAAGCTGATACAAATCGCTTTGTTCAATATGACTTGATGTGATTTGTCGTCCATGTAATGTGAGAACCGCAACGTGCTGCACGGCAAGCGAAACGTATGTTTCAAGATCAACAGTCACTCGCTGCTGAACATAATTTTTTACCGCGATCAACGAAAGATATTGCTCAGGCCCGGGAATGTGTTTAGTTCCGCGTTCGTACGACGTCGAATACAGCACACCGTGCGTTGGATTAAGAAGATTATCGCGCGTGTCATACCGCATGTCCACGCCGAAAGAAAGTTCGTTGCTTTCGAATACGGTAAAATAATTGAGCGACGAAGACGGATAGACTGAATTCCACTTTACTAATCCGCCTATAGAAAATTGATCGCTGACAAGAAGATCGGCACGGCCATTGACGCGCGTCGTGACATAGGAAGAGTCTTGTTTGCGCTGAAACAAATCTACTCCCGCATTAACCGGGTAGCCGGCAACCCACGGCTCAAAATAACTGAGTTCAAGTTCCTGCGTTACGGCACTTTCCCGCAACCAGTGTATCGTTGTGGCACGGCCGGTACCAAAAAGATTTCGCATCGAAACGAGCACGTTGCCGGTGAGATAGCTCGCGCCTCCGGCGGCCGGCGCAGGAACGTACCCAATGATGCCGTCGAAATTGTTCGTGTTTTCATCCTGAACATTAATGCGCAAGCCGCCGTGTACGCTTGTGGCATGTTCCGGGTTCAATTTCAAATATAGTTCCGGTTCAGAGACAGAAGAAAAAATCCCAAGCCGTTCCAGACGATGACGAATTCGTTCTATTCTTTTTTGCCGGTACAATTCATCTTTTTCCAACCGAGCTTCGCGTTCTACAACGAAGCCTTTTGTTGCCGTGTTGCCGGTAACGCTGATTTCATCGAGGAACACGGCCGGTCCCTGATGAACAACAAGCGCGAAAAATAATTTCGAATGATCGGATGAATCGAGCCTCACTGAATCAACGGTTATGCTTGCCAGCGGGTAACCATTATTCTCATAGTCATCAAGGAGCATATCAATGTCCTTTTCCAGAACAGTTTGATTCAACGGTTTACCGGGTGACGTTTGAAACCGAGATCGGATTTCTTTCTCCTGAAATACGGTATTGCCGTCTATGGTGAACCAGTGAATAACCGACTGCGTTCCTTCATCAAGAAAAAAAGTCAATGCAACCGACGAACTGTCGCTGCTCAATTGTTTCCGCACCGAATCCACGCGTGTGAAAAAAAAACCTTCATCCCGATAACGACGGAGAAGCTCAGCGATAGAACTATCCGGCACGGCGGAAGCATATTGATCGCCGGGTTTTACAGTAAGAAAAGAAAGAAGTTCGCGCGCAGAAAAATATTCGTTGCCACGGACTGAAATTTCACTCACACGCTGTTGTGAAAATACCGTTGACAGCAAACTCATCTGAAGAAGAACAACGGCGAGTAGAATCGGGGTGTGATTTGCTGCAGGGTGTTTCATTGTCTGAAAAACTCCTTCGGAGCTGAACACGCAACACACGCTCACTTCAGGTGCTGAAGAATATCCCAGATTGGAGTGTACAATTTATAATCCCCGAAACCGGTATCATCAACAAAAACCAGCGAGCGATTCAAATCGTAGTACGACCAAACTTCGTACGGTTTCGAATCATAATCGAACGGATGACGGTCAACGTTGTCAGGCGGGCCAAGGACAATATACACCATTCCCATATCGGTGCGCCAGCCGTCAATGTAATGCGAAAAGTGGTCGTTCGCATATTGCACGCGCCCGTAATATTCTTCCATATAGAGATTGTGCCGCGAACCCTGACTGGGATTACGCCGCTCCCAAAACCTGCGGAACAAAATTTGCTTTTCTGCCAATGTTGATGCTGAAGTCAGTGAGTCATATTCCGCATCTTTCGCGATGTAGCGAAGCTGCCGAATTGCAAGATCGATGTCGCTCGTTGTTGCGGGGAAATCACGCCAGCGCGCAAAGAACCAGCGTTGCTTTTCAATCGCAACCGACTCGGAATTGTGCACATCGACTACTGTCCGAGCATCAACAGCGAGAGTGTACTGTCCGACAGGAAAATTTGCGCTGTCAATTTGTGTAATGATTTGCGTACGTTTTCCATTCAAAGGGCGAATTTCTTTTTGAGAATACAGATCGCGCCCTTTTTTATCCACCACACGATATGTAAACTCCACCGAATCCGCCGGCGTTTGATTATACACTTCAAAAAAGAGATTGAAACCGTTTTGCATTTCATCCAAATTGCCGGAAATATTCGGAACGATAGAATTATTCTCGCCGTTCTTCGTAATACGATTTAAGAGCATGATATCGCTCAGGCCAAACGCTTCATGAGAGTAATCGGCGATGGTCAATTTTGCTTTTTTCAGAGATTCTTTTCGTGTTTCGCTGTCCTGAACACGAACATGCATGCTGTACTTTCCAGCAACTAATGAGAATGAGCGTCGTGTCAGGCTGTATGCTTGTTTCGATTGTGTCTCGCCGAAATTTCCGACCTTTACTTCTTCATCCCACGACTTTTCAAACACATCGGCATCATCGTTGTCAAGAACGTCAATGGTGATCTCATAGGTAGCAACAAATGATGAGTCGGAAGCAACAAAGCGCAGATTTTCATACGGAATTTGCACGTACACATCAATGCGTGCACCAGACGAATCGGCTGCCATGAAACTGATTGCATCAAGATTGAAATACGGGGCGCCGGAAGGCGGCACGCGAGACTGATTCTCCACTTGTGCATGCAGCGGCATCAGCACGAGTATGCTGCTTAGCGCTGCGACAACAATATGGAAGGTGAATTTTCTCACATTGGCTTCCGTCACAAAAAAGATTCTACCGCTCTAAAACTTCGCCGTACAGATCGTATTCTTCAGCATCCGTCACCTGTACATCAACAAATGTTCCGATAGAAAGTTGGCGTTCAGACGGAGCGGCAATGAAAATCTCATTATCAATTTCGGGGGCATCCCACACAGTCCTGCCGACAAACGTACCGTCTTCTTCCCGTTCGATAACTGCCCGGACAACCGAGCCGATCTTTTCTTCATTCCGCCGGATGGAAATTTCCCGCTGCACTTCCATAATGCGCGCACGACGGATTTCTTTTTCTTCCTGAGGGATCGGGTCTCCAAACGCGTATGCGGCTGTGTCGTCTTCTTGAGAATACGTGAACACACCAAGCCTGTCGAACTTTACTTCTTTCATGAATTCGATCAGTTCATGCACATCGCTTTCTGTTTCGTTCGGATAACCGGTAATGAGCGTCGTGCGGAGCGCGATACCGGGAACCGCAACACGGATTTTGCTGATCAATTCCGTCATTGCATGGCGTGTAATGCCGCGCCGCATTGATTTCAATACTTCATCAGACGCGTGTTGAATCGGCATATCAATGTACGGACATATCTTCGGATTTTCTGCAAAAACTTCGAGAATATCGAGCGGAAACTTTGCCGGATATGCGTACATCAGCCGAATCCATTCTAATTCTTTCACCGTTGCGAGCGAACGAAGAAGCGACGCAAGTTTTCGTTTGCCGTACAAGTCAAGTCCGTAGTACGTTGTATCCTGGCCGATGATGATCAGTTCCTTCACGCCTTTTGCA
>JAJYOI010000032.1 GCA_021796275.1 Bacteroidota bacterium | reverse complement strand
CAATACTTATGCGAATTATGTGACCGTCAAAATCGGCAGCGGTCACTGAAACCGGACCGCTTCCTGTTGTGTAATCCACCTTCGCCGCAAATGTCCCGTCCCCGTTATTCTTGAAGACAGAAACAGTATTGGAACTAAAGTTTGCCACAGCTAAATCTACTTTGCCGTCTCCGTCAAAATCGGCAGCGGTTACTGAATACGCCTTCGTTCCCGTTGCATAATCCACTTTTGGTGCATACGTATCTGCAGAGCCTGAGTGTACTGTAAAGCTCCAACTGTACGGTGCGGACAAAGCGTTGCCGCTTCCGTCTTTTATTCCCTTTGTTGCCGTTACGGTCACAACCTCTCCCGGCTTGAATGCCGAGTGGGGCGTGTAGGTTGCCGTTTTGGTGCCGCTATTGTATGAGATGCTTCCGCTGTCCAAGCCGCCGAGCGAGCCGTTCACCTTGATCGTGTGGTTGGCGATCAGTGTTGCCGAATCCATATCCACACTGAATGCGAGATGAATGCCTGCCGACGCCGGTACATTGAGCGCGTTCTTCGATGGTGAAACTGATGTGATGGTGGGTGACGTAAACTTCATCACCATCACTTTGCCGTAGTTAGTGACATCACTAAACGCCACGTACGGCGTTGAGCCGTCGAATGCAAGCGAAATGTATGGCGCACCTCCCGCAGAAAATCCTGCCGTGCCGACAGCTACCCAGTTTGTTCCGTCGAACTTCATCACCGTCGCTTTATTGCTGTTGTTGCTATAATCTTGATACGCCACGTACGGCGTTGAGCCGTCGAATGCAAGCGAGGTGTAATACGCACTTCCCGCAGAAAATCCTGCAGTGCCGACGGTTACCCAGTTTGTTCCGTCGAACTTCATCACTGTCGCTTTGTAGCTGTTGCCGTGATCCTCATATGTCACATAGGGTGTTGAGCCGTCGAAGGCAAGTGAGGTGTAATCCGCTTCTCCCGTAGAAAATCCTGCAGAGCCGACGGTTACCCAGTTTGTTCCGTCGAACTTCATCACCGTCGCTTTGTAGCTGTTACTGCCATCGCTGAACACCACATACGGCGTTGAGCCGTCGAATGCAAGTGAGGTGTAAGCTGCTGATCCCGCAGAAAATCCTGCAGTGCCGACAGCTACCCAGTTTGTTCCGTCGAACTTCATCACCGTCGCTTTGTAGCTGTTGCCGACATCGTCATACGCCACATACGGCGTTGAGCCGTCGAAGGCAAGCGAGGTGTAATATGCTTGTCCCGCAGAAAAATCTGCCGAGCCGACCGTTACCCACTTTGTTCCGTCGAACTTCATCACCGTCGCTTTGGAAACGTTATCGGCATCATCATACGCCACATACGGCGTTGAGCCGTCGAATGCAAGCGAGGTGTAATACGCTCCTCCCGTAGAAAATCCTGCGGAGCCGACGGTTACCCAGTTTGTTCCGTCGAACTTCATCACCGTCGCTTTATCGCTGTTGGCGCCATCTTTATACGCCACGTACGGCGTTGAGCCGTCGAATGCAAGAGAAGTGTAATTTGCTTCTCCCGCTGAAAATCCTGCCGACCCGACAGTAGCCCATTGTGAATAGACCGGTGAGGAAATGAGGAACAAAGCGGAGAACAAAGAACATATAGTTGTGAGCGCAGCGCCTGCGCGCCGCCGTGCAAACAAACGAGATAAAAATGTTGTCATAATGGCTCCTTAAAATGAAGTAACTTATTGAGTTCTGATAAATTTTGTTTCGAAATAAATCCTTTTGCTTTCACTACCGCCGCTCTTGCCCGGAATTCCGGCGTATCGTAGCTTGTCACAAAAAAAATTTTGGCATTGGGTTCATCGCGCAAGATTTTCTCAGCGGCATCGAACCCATTCATCGTTTTTAATTGAATATCCATGAGCACAACGTCGGGATCGTAAAGCGAGAATTGCTCCACCGCTTCATCGCCGTCAGAGCATTCAATTATTTCATTCGTTCCGTCCGGCGCTCCGGAAACAATTCTTCGCAAGAGCCGCCGCATATCAGCATGGTCATCAACAATCATGATCTTCATTGGGAGCTTCGTGTTGCGGGAAAGAAATTATTTTCTTTCCCGATGTGGTGTAACATACGCTGCAACCATGGGTGAATTCAATGGAGAGAAGTACTCATTCGTATAGGCAGAAGTGCCTATAAAAATTTTCAACGGTTATAGCGAAAACTGTAGCCGCAGGCTTCATGCCTGCGGATTTATCGCCGCAGATGTAAAGTCTGCGGATTTATCGCCGCAGACTGCGGCTGCCAATTTTTTACAAAAAAATAGGTTTGAAAAACGAGAGGGCGAGTTACAACAGCGAGGCGTTTTCCATGGCGAATTTCATCAACGCGTGTGCGCCGTGAAGTCCGAGCTTATCGCAGATATTGTTGCGGTGGTTGTGAACTGTTTTGATGCTGATGTGCAGCGCATCGGCGATCTGTTGATTCGTTTTCATTTCTGCAAGAAGCTTCAGCAGGTTTCGCTCCGCGGTCGTCAGGAGATTGATTCCCGTCGGGTCGCTCGCGGGCGTAACGAGTCTGGTGTTCCTTCTCACCAAAAAATCTGAGATAGACGGGCTGAGATAATATTTCCCATCGGTCACGACGCGAAGGCACTGAAGAATTTCAGCAATAGTGTTCTCTTTCAAAACGTAGCCTTTCACTCCCACATCCATCGCTTTATTGAACACATGTTCCTCTTTGAACATTGTGAGAAAGACAAGCGTGACCGGCAATCTCTCATTCTGCACGCGGAGCGCAACGTCGAAGCCGGTCATCTTCGGCATTTCGATATCGAGCACCGCAATCTGCGGCTGTTCTTTTCGGATAACGCGCAATGCTTCTTCCCCATTCTCCGCTTCAATCACTCGGAAAGAGCGCTTCAGCTCCAGCACTTGCCGGAGCCCTCTGCGCACAAGAGCATGATCGTCTGCAATCAGTATGGTTTGAAGTTTATCCATTGCGTTGTATTGGAATAATGACCCTCACCGTTGTCCCTCCGCCGGGATGTGATTTGATTTCGCATGTTCCGCCAAGGCTCTTTGCCCGTTCCTGAATTCCTTCCAATCCCATCCCCGCAGTACCGGAAGCCCTGAGCGGATCGAATCCCTTGCCGTTGTCCCACAACGATGCCGTCATTTCTTCATTCGACCGCCGTATCATAATTGATGCCTGTGTTGCCGACGAGTGTTTCAGGATATTGTTGATCCCCTCCTGCACGATCCTGTAGAAATGGATTTCCTTCTCACGCGGAATGATGCCGTCAATGCCGTCAACATGCGTTGCCCACTGAATGCCCGATGATTCCTGCACCTGATCGCACAAATTCGTCAGCGTGTCGGTCAATCCGAATTGTTCGAGATGAACCGGACGCAAGTCATGCGAAATGGTATGAACATCGTTCATAGCGCTGATCGTGCTTCTCGCAATCTCGCGTAGTTGTTCTTCAGTTTGTGCGGGGTCGGCGACTGTCTTCAATGCCATCTCAGCCCTGTTCTTCACAACCAAAATTTGCTGTCCTATTCCGTCGTGCAGTTCCATGGCAATGCGTCGCCGCTCCTGTTCCTGTGAATTGATAAGCTGTTCTGCGAACTGCTCCTTCACAAGCGCCTCCTTTTTGAGTGCCGCAACGCGTACGTAGTAAATAGATGGTCCGAGTGAAATGAACAACAGCACGACCAGCGTTCGGAACCACCATGTCATCCAGAACGGAGGCAAGATCGTCACACGGATTGAAGCGCCAGTCATATTCCACACGCCGTCGTTGTTGGATGCAATCACTCTGAACGTACGCGTACCGGGAGGGATTGTCCAATAGAACGCCGTTCTGCGTGAACCCGCCGCCACCCATGTCTGATCTAATCCTTCCATCATATACTTGAAACTGTTTTTCGCCGGATCAACATAGCTGAGCGCGGCATAATTAATTTCAAGATTTGAACTGTCGTACTGAAGCGTTATTGCATCGCTCACGGGAAGAGAAATATTTCCAGAGATAAGTCCTTCGATTTTCACCGGAGGAGGAAGATCGTTTTGCTGCACGTTGCGAGTAGATACAACAGCAACACCGCTCACAGTCGGGAAGTAGATATGTCCGGTGTTATCCTGAATTGTCGAAGGCTGGAAGCCGCCGTTAGTTTCCGCTGATTCCATTCCGTCCAGCTTGCCGTACGAATAGCAGCGTACCGTTTTCAACGTACCGTCCGCCACTGCATTCAATTCAGCCTTCGGGGCACGGAAAATACCGCGGTTGCATCCCATCCAGAAATTCCCCTGCTCGTCTTCGACAATGTGCGAAACAATATTGTCATACAGTCCTTCTTTTTTCGTAATGAAGGAAAACTTTCCATCTTTCAATCGAATCAATCCGCCACCGTATGAACCGAACCAGAGTGTTCCGTCCACATCCTGGTAGATCGCGCGGATGTAATCGCTCAGCACATGTATAGAATCTCCCGGACCGGAGACAAGCGGCACATGAGTTATTTTTCCGTTATCAAATTTATTCAATCCTCTTGTCGTTCCGATCCATAGAACGCCTGATCTGTCTTCAAACAGCGCGCGCACATCGTTGTCCGACATGCCGTCGTCGGTAGAAAACTGACGGAATTGATGTCCGTTGTACAGATACAATCCGTTGAAGCATCCGATCCAGATTTCTCTTTTCGAATCTTCCATCATCGCAAACACATTCAAGCCGGTAAAACCTTTCGAGGAGTCAAACAACACTCCCTTCCGGTTAATATCGTCAAAACGATAGAGCACCCGTGAACCCGCCCATACACGTCTCTTAGAATCTTCGAAAAGCGACCAGACGCACAAATTGATCATGTGTTTATTCAAGGAAGAATATGTTGCCTTTCCATTCTTCCATTCATACACGCCGCCGCAATTGGTTCCGAACAAGAATGTTCCATTCTTACGTGCCACGAGCGAGAGCATTTTTTCTTCCATCAAGCCTTCATGATGCCCAATCATCGAAATGATCGCCGGCCGCAGCCTGTACAAGCCGTGCGCCGGTGTGCCAACCCAATAATTTCCTTCCCGGTCTTGTGTCATCGTATTGAATTGTTTCTCAAGTTTTTCATCGACAGTTCGTAACGGAACAAAAGAATCCCTTTCCAACCTGCTGATGCCGTTGAAACAGACCACCCAAAGATGATTTTCGCGATCGACAAACAACTGCCGGGCAAACAGAGAAGCGAGTCCATTCCGTTCAGTGTATTTTCTAACAGTGCCTGAAGAGAGCCGCACGACTCCATCACCATCAGTTGCAATCCAGTATGTACCGGAATGTTCAGGGTATTCGGCAAAAGCCTGAATATCATTTGAGAGCAGCTTCGTCAAATCCATTACGATAACAACCGAATCACCGATTGTCCGCAATATGTTCCTCCCCTCATATAACCAGACTCCGCCAGTATTATTTAACGCTCTGCGTGCCAACGACGAGTCACAAAGAATCGGAACCTGCATGAACCGGTTCTTATCGAAGATATACGGCTTGCCATCAGCAATAAGCCATATTGCACCTTGTGCATCTTGTCTGAGCAATGGAGAAAAAGCGGTGCGCCCGCCGGCAACATCGAACGTCGTAAGGATTCCATGCTGATATCGCAGCACACCATCTTCCGTGATGCACCAAAGGGCACCGTCACGGTCTTCACTGATTGTTAAAATGCGGTCGGAATGCATTCCCCGCGCGTTGGAACGATCAAACACGGTAAATGATCTGCCATCGAAGCGGGCGAGTCCGCCAAACGTGGCAAGCCAGAGGTATCCATCGCTTGATTGAATAACTGCATTAACGGAACTTTGAGGAAGGCCGTCATCCATTCCCCACTGTTTTGTAATATACCTGAGTGGAAATGTCTCTTGTGCTGTGCTCAGTTGAAATGAGACGGCAAGGCAGAGCAGAAAGGCAGCCGCACAAGATCGTATGCTCGGTGTTGTCAACTTAAGCTATCCTTAGCCGTTCATTGATTTGAGAAATCCTATATTTCCTCTCGCGCCCGAATCTTGCTGAGAATCCAGAGACGGTTCAGTTTGTCTTCCAGCATCAGAATTGTAACAAAAAAACTTATGAACCACAATGAGAGGCCATGAAAACTATCAGGCAATACGATTTGTTTCGACGCTGAAATTTTGTATCTTTCCCGCTAAAAATTAAGCCGGAATGGATTGACCGCCCCACACAGACAAAGCAACCAGAAAAATCTTTATCACTGCTAACATCCGCAAACGGAACCATCAAAAAACATTCTTCTTATCACAACAACTCTATGAGCCTTTCTCTTCATGCAGTCAAAGAGGGGCGTACTGCTTTTCGAACGATCGTTCACCGTTTTTCTCCCACGCTTTTTGTCGCGGCTGCATTTTTCCTCTTTCTTCATGCACGCCCGACAGCCGCCCGGTCGGAAACAACCTCCTCTTCACGCCATCTTCGTGTCGTTGCTTCGCCGTATGAGCCATTCATCACTGTGAAAGACAGCACCATTAAGGGGTTCGATGTGGACCTTCTTAATTTTATCTGCGCGCTGAACAATTGGACATACTCTATCAGACTTGTGCCGTTCAATGAAATGTTCCGGCTGCTGCAGCAGGATTCCGCCGATATTGCGATCGGAGCGATTTACAGAACCGACATGCGGAAAAAATATTTCCGTTTTTCTACATCGTATCTGAAAACGGGACTGGTTATCGTCTCGCGCTCGGAACATCCCGTCTCACATTTCAAAAATTTAGATGGGAAAAGAATCGGCGTCAAACATAATGCCACAGGCGAGCAGGTTGCGCGGGAATTGATGATGAAAAATAACATCGTCTGTACAATTGTGCCGTTCGCCTCCACCGAAGAGAGTTTTGAAGCGCTTAACCACGGCACGGTTGACGCTGTGCTGAACGATTATATCAACAGCCAGTTTCTGATCTCGAAACATTACTCGGGTGAATTCACCATCTCATCGTCGCTCTTCGGGCCGCATCTCCTTTCGGAAGATTATCTTTCGTTTCCCGTATCGCGATCATTCTCACCTCATCTTGACTCATTAAATTCTGCGCTTGATCAAATCGAAAAAGGCGGGCTTGTCGAAAACCTTCAGCATAAGTGGCTGATCAACACGTTCTTTTACGATTGGGCAACAATTGCAAAATATTTTGCACTGTTTTTTGTTCTTGTGCTTTCATTCATTCTCATCGGTACACGGATATATCAGCGCAACAAAAACGCTCAGATCGAAAAAAAATACCTCGAAGAGAAACTCATTCTTTCCTCCGCAATTGAACACACCGGCGATTCTGTGATGGTCGTAAACCGAAACGGCATTATCGAATATGTCAACCCTGCCTTTGAAAGCAGCACGGGCTATTCGCGTTCGGAAGCAGTCGGACAAACACCGCAGATTTTGAGGTCCGGCATTCATTCAAAGGAATTTTTCACAACAATGTGGGACACACTCATTGCCGGAAAAACGTGGAAAGGAAGCGTTGTCAACAAAAAGAAAAACGGAGAACACTTTATCGCTGATGAAATTATTGCGCCGATCTTCAACAGCACCGGAACGATCACGCACTTTGTCGCCACACTGCGCGACATTACGGAAAGGAACAAGGCGGAAAAGGCGCTGCGGCAGCAGACGGATATTTATGAGGGATTGCTGAAGGCACAAAGCGATGTTGGAGAAGGATTTATTATTGCTGAAGGTAAAAAAATTCTTTATGCAAACGAGGCGTTCTGCCGCACCTGCGGTTATTCCTTGCAGGAATTGCAGGCGCTCGATTCTTTTTACTCAATCGTCGTGCCGGAACAGCGTGAGATGCTGAATACGCGAAGGCTTCGTTCCATCGAAGGTGAAGGAGTGCAAGAACATTACGAAGCGACAATCTTCCACAAGAACAGGATGCAGGTTGATTTGGAGATTTCACGAAAAAATGTCATGGTCGAGGGCCGCACTCAAATCATCGTCATCACACGTAACATCTCTCTACGAAAAGAAGCGGAACTCGCGCTTCGGCGCAGCGAAGAACAGTACCGCCGATTTTTCGAAGACGATCTCACAGGCGACTTTATTGCAGGCGCGGATGGTACCATTAAAGCGTACAATCCGGCATTCATTACAATGTTCGGATTTGAGACTTCCGACAAAGCTGCGCCGTTCAACCTCGCGTCGCTTTATCCGACGCCCGAGGCATATCATTCCCTCATTGCAACATTGTGTGAAAAACAAAAACTGGAATACCTTTCCACTGAGCTTCGCCGGAACGACGGCAAGCCGGTGTACGTCATCCAAAATGTGATTGGAATGTTCGATGAAACGGGCGCTCTTCGTGAAATCAAAGGATACATTTTTGACGACACGCCGAGAAAAAATCTTGAAGAGCAGCTTCTTCAAAGTCAGAAAATGGAAAGCATCGGAACATTGGCAGGAGGAATTGCCCACGACTTTAACAACGTGCTGGCAATGATTCTCACGTCCGCTGAACTGCTAAAGAACCAGTCCAAAGACCGCCCGCAGCTTTATCGCTATGCCGATATCATTGCAACGTCGGCACAGCGCGGAGCGGCAATTGCCAAACAACTGCTTCTTTTCGCACGCTCAGAACGGGGAGAAATGCAGCCGATCCATATTTCAAAAGTTGTCAAGGAAGTACAGCAGCTGCTCGAACATTCTTTTCCAAAATCCATCCTTGTCACAACATCTCTTCGCACCGACAATGATACCGTCCTCGGTGACAGCGCCCATTTGCATCAGGTGCTGCTGAACTTAGCAATCAATGCACGCGACGCGATGCCGTCAGGCGGAACCATGAATGTCACCGTTGACTTTCTTTCAAAAGAACAGCTACCGATGAATGCGCCCGTTCAACTTAATGCGGCTCATTTTGTAACGGTGGCAATCACAGACACCGGCACCGGCATGGACATCAACACAAAAAAAAGAATCTTTGAACCGTTCTTCAGCACAAAACAACGCGGCAAAGGAACCGGACTCGGCTTGGCAATTGTGTACGGTATCGTGCAAAACCACAACGGCTGGATCAATGTCTCCAGCACGGTCGGTAAAGGAACGGCATTTACAATGTACTTTCCTGCAATTACTGACGCCGAAGTTGAAACCGCAAAATTACCGGCGGCAGAAATAGACCATCACCAAGGGAATGAAACAATTCTTGTGGTTGATGACGAAGAATCCATCCGGGAAATGTTGGGAGAAGTGCTGCGGTCTGCCGGCTACAATGTACTGACTGCCGAAAACGGTTTGGAGGCGGTGACGACCTATCAAAAGCACAAACAGACAATTGCACTTGTGGTCTCTGATATCGGAATGCCGCATATGGACGGCGAGGAATTATTCTGGCGGTTGAAAACGCTGGATGAAAAAGTAAAGGTCATCATTATGACGGGATATCTCAATCAGGATTCGAAGAATGCCATTCTTGACATCGGGGTAAAAGGAGTGGTGACAAAACCTTTCAACCTGCAGGAAATTCTTCGGGTTGTCCAGCGCACGTTGAATGAAGTGTAACTCGGAAAAAGCGCGCATTACTTCACAACAACACCGGCTCGATGCTCTATCACTTTGATCATTGCCGAATAATCCTCTTTCTCAAAACCCGAAGCAACCGCTGCGGAAAAAATACGCTGCGCGGCTTCTGTTCCTTCCAAAGGAACGCCAAGTTCTCTTCCGGCATCGAGGATAAGATTCACATCTTTTACCATGTGACCGACAATAAAGCGCGGCGTAAATTGACGTGCAATGATTGCTTTTCCTTTGGTCTGAAACATTGGTGCGTTCATCGAAGAACTGCCAATGATTTCCAAAAGAAGAGAAGGATCGACGCCGGCTTTTGCTCCCATGACCAACGATTGTGCAAGCGTGTTCATCATTCCGGCAATGAACGTATTGCACAACAGTTTCGTGTAGGATGCAAGTTCTGCCCGTTCGAAATGCCACACACGGCTTCCAATAATTTTCAACATCGGTTCGATGCGGTTGGCGATGCTTGCCGGCCCGCCGGCAAATATCAACAATGATCCTTCAGCGGCTTGAGGAACACTGCCAAGCACCGGCGCGTGCAGAAAATGTTTTCCATTCGCTGTATATAATGCCGCCAACTTTTGTGTTGTCGCGGGCGAAACAGTGCTCATGTCAGCATGAATTCCGTCCATCGGCAATCCGTGCAAAATTCCATCGGCACCGCTCGCACATTTCTCCAGAACTTCAGAATTTGAAACCATCGAGAAGACACATTCGGAATTTTCCGCAACAGTTTTTGGAGAATCACACCACACTGCGCCTTGATGCAGAAGCGGCTGTGCTTTCTCCTTCGTCCGATTGTACACCGAAAGATGGTGACCTGCCGCCAGCAGGCGTGCGGCGATTGGGGTTCCCATCATTCCAAGTCCGACAAAACCTATATTCATTTTTGTTTCTCCTCGTCACCGTTCAACAAAAAAAGCGGAAATAAAAAAGTCCCGTATGTCGGGACTTTTGCACTCTGTAAAAAATAATTTTTATACCGGCGAATCGATGATCGCTCCTCCAACAACATCATCATCTTCATAAAAAACAGCAGACTGTCCCGGTGTAATTGCCCGCTTGGGATCTTCAAATTCAACTTTCACATGCCCCTCTCCTCTGCCGTCGCCATCAAGCTGTGTCACACATGCCATATCGCCGGAGTCCTTATACCGGATTTTCGTCGTTAGGCGTTTCCCTTCTCGTAAGCTGTCGTACTTAATGAGATTCAGCTTGCGTGCAAGAAATGTTGTCTTCAGCAATTCGTGTTCGCGCCCAACGGTGATCACATTATCTTTGTAGTTGATTCCTGTAACATACACAGGCTCAGGTTGTGAACCCCTTTGGGGCATTGCAACGCCGATTCCCTTTCGCTGCCCAATGGTATAAAACGGAAAGCCGCGGTGCGTGCCGATAACTTTTCCGTCCATCTCAACGTTACCGCCGGCAACTGATTTTTCCAGATCGGGAAGCTTGAATTTCAAAAATCGTTCATAATTATCATCGGTGATAAAACAGATTTCGTAACTCTCTCCTTTTGCCGCTGTTCTAAGTCCAAACCGTTCGGCAAGCGAACGAGTCTCAGCTTTCGTTAACTCTGCAAGGGGAAACAATGTTCGGCTCAGCGATTCCTGGGTCAATCCCCATAATGCATACGACTGATCTTTTTGAATGTCTTTTCCGCGTGAGATCACATACCGGTTTGTCGTTTCATCTTTGCGCACGCGGGCATAATGTCCGGTTGCAATAAAATCTGCTCCCAACTTTATGCTTTTACGAATCAATTCCTCCCACTTTATTTTGCGATTGCAGATAACACATGGATTCGGCGTTCTTCCATGAAGATATTCATCAACAAAATTTTCAATCACTAGCTTGCCGAAAACTTCCGAGAAATCGAGAACATAATGCGGGAAGCCGAGTTTTGCCGCGACCATCCGCGCGTCGTTGATGCCATCCAATGAACAGCAGCTTTTTTCATTGTCAGGACTGCCGCCGACATCGTCGTAATTAAACGTCTTGATCGTCAAGCCGATAACATTATAACCCTGCTCCACAAGCAGTGCTGCCGCGACGGAAGAATCCACGCCTCCGCTCATTCCCACAACAACTGTTGTTTTCTTCTTTTGTACTTCCATAAATATAAAAATACGAAATCGCGCGATGAATTCATAACATCATATCAATCTGAAAAGTTACGCGATTATCAAGCGCGCCTTGGATTTCGTTTTCGCCCGATCCCATGACCGTCACACCCGATTTGATTGTCTCGCTGTATTTCAAAGAAATCCGAAGCGCTGTTCCGATATCATACGTTGATAAACAATACCAGCGCATCCCGCTTCCATACAACGGCGGATTGCTGAAAATGCCGCGAACGTCGTTTTCAAATTCGTACAAACGGGAATCATACGAATCCGTTTCAAACACAACGACACGCGCCGCCACCTCAACGGGCAGCGAAGCGTGTTCATAACGAATTTCGCTGAACGCAAGCTTTCCGGTTTCCCTAATTTTTGAAATCGAATAGCGCACTTCGTTCAATTCAAGCCTTTGCCGGAATGTCAAGCGCTTCTGAAAACGATACAAACCGTCAAGCCGCACCGATTGCTGGCTGCGTTCTTCCAACGAACCGGATTCGGTTTTCACTTTTTCTTTGTACTGAAAAGTGAGATTCATCTTTTTATTGGCGTGTACTGACGCGTTGAAAAAATATTCATTCCCCCGGGTCGAAAATTCATTCTGAGTCGGCAATGTAAATTCATCGTAATAACCGAGCAGGTCGAAATTTCGAAATGGGTGCAGTTCCAATCCGACAAATATTCCCTTCTCTCCTCCTTCAGCAGAATTGTTCTCGCCAAACGGAAAAGCGAACGCGTCCGAATAGCCCGGCGAGTACGAGCGTATGCTGGCGTGTAACACCATCTTTTTCGAAACTTGCATCCGCACGCCGCCAATTGCCGTGTTAAGCGACGGGGAATTTCCTACCGCTTCACCAAAAAATGTCGCGCCGCTAAAATTTGCAGAACCATTGAGTCCATATACAGAGTACGATTGAGTGCCGCTAAGAAGAGGTCTATCGTATTTTGTTCGAAGCGCAAGAATGCCAACATGGCCGTAGTTTTCAAATTTAAAATCGATTTCGGTGCCGAGCATTTGCTCGCGCGCCGCATTTTTCTTTCTCAATTCTTCGCCGGTTCGAAACAATCCTGCAGTATAAAAATTTGAAATGCTTCCGCCGCTGTCAATTGATGCAGCAACGGATTTGTTTGAATACATGAAGGTGACGGCGACAGGAAACACATTCATCGTTGCGGCAATTCCGCGGAAGTAATGGAATTCATCCGTTGAAGAGTACGGAACAATTGAAGATCGATTGCCGCCGGAGAATATCCCGCGCAATTTCGAAGTCGAACCAAACGACGACAACGCAAGTCCTTCGCCGGTCTTAACAAAATAATTGCCGATGACAATGTCTTTGAGAAAGCCGTCAGTGCGGGCCCCGAATGAAAATGACGAAAAGCCATCGTTCAGCCGTTCACCGGCATCCTGTTCAAAAACAATTCTTCCGAAAAATTGCGTTGCACTGAGCTCAAGCCGCTGATATTTTTTCGATGGCGAGCCGCGGTATAGACCGTCGGTGAATCCTTTTCTCGGCTGTATATCATCAACAACACGCGAGCGTGAAACGATTGAAACATCGGAAAACCATGAGCCATCGGCAACATCGCTTTTCTTTTCAAAAGAAAGGCACGGAAGAATAATTTCCAAAGCCGATGCTTCGATTTCCGGAATTGCGGAGAGGCTTGATGCAGAAAAATGCGCTGACGAATCGCGCAGTGCAAGCATTTTTTCAGCGGCCGAAGATGCAAGGAACGGAATGCCGGCAAGATCGTCAAGAGTCGCAGAATAAACATTGACCGGATGTTGATGGAAATATTCAAGCTCGTCCTGAATATCAGAAATTTCTTTCTCTGACCTTCCCTCAAACAACGACTCCAACACCGGCGAAATTTCCTGCACTGACAACGAATCACGAAATTGCGCTTCAGAAATTTCAGGCATCAAGCTAACGATAACCGCTGCAAAAAATAACCGTTTCATAAATCGGTTCCCGTATTTTCAAAACTGGAATGCAATGCCAACATCGTGCGTCAAGCCAAGTTCCGCGTGGGTCGCAACAGAATAATCCACAGAAAGCGACATGACCCGAACGCCAAAACCTGCATAATACCGTGACGGCTTGGTGGAAATTCCGAAACGAATATCAAGTACTTCGTGAGGCGAGAACTGTGCGCCCGCGCGGAGTGAAAACGGGTAGCGGAAATCCTTCACAACATCTATGGCAACTGTGGCACGCGGCACGACAGTGTATTCAAATCCTGTGAGATATACTTGCGGCAGCGGATCATTCAAACACCCGACCGTTGATCGCGTACAATTCAGAAGTGCAAATCCCCATCGCACATCATCGGCAATTTCCAGCGAAGCGCCGGCATCAAAAGAAAAAACCTTTGCCGAACCGTATCGATCAATCGAAAGATGATTGACGGAAACATTTGCCCCGACATCAAGAGTGCCGAAAAAAGATTTCGCTATCGTTGCTGTTCCGGTAATTTCCCGATACAATGAGAAGCCGGAAGTGACAACCGATGCGCTTGCAACAAAAGATGAAAACGGCGTTGTTACCGTGATTCCGCCGTTGGAGAGCTGGGGCAAATCGAACGGCGATGGTGAATAAAAAACTGAAACGCGGAGCGTTTGTGTTCCAGCCGCCGATGCAGGATTCAGCAGCACCGCATCAGGATCGCGCGATGCCGCCGCCGCCAACCCTTTTCCCCATAAACCGGGAGAATGCACAATGCGCTCAAAACCTGCCATTGCAATATCCGAAGCGCTGCAAACAATGACGGCATACAATAATGCCTGCTTGAATGCGGCAGCGAAAGTTTTTATATTACGTCGAATGAAAATGAAACGCCATCGAGAAAGGTACATTATGCGCCTCCCCTTAATAATTATGGGGTTGATTATTGTTGGATGCACATTTCAGCGGCCGGCGATTGCTCAAGTAGATTGTCAGGTCACGATTAATACCGACAAACTGCCGGGCGCAACAAAAGATTTACTTCAGAATTTCGTCAACGACCTCCAAAATTATATCAATTCTACAAAATGGTCACGAGAAGACATTGGTGATTACAAAATCAAATGCTCAATTTCAATTTTCTTCACTTCCGGCTCCGGCGATAATTCATATACTGCGCAGATGTTCATCGGCAGTTCGAGGCCCATTTACAACGGAGATACACCGACAGAAAAAAATACGGCAATGCTTCGCCTGTTCGACGACCAATGGAATTTTACTTACATCCGTTATCAACCGCTGATTCATGACGAGACACGGTTCGATGAGCTGCTCAGTTTCATTGACTATTACATGAACATCGTTGTCGGCTATGATTTTGATTCATACAAAGCCTTAAGCGGAACTCCGTACTTTCAGCGTGCAATGTCGATCTGTAATATGGCTCCCAGCTCCGCAACCGGCTGGGCAAGAACTTCAACTATTTACAACCGGTACGGATTTGCCGAAGAACTGTTGAGCCCAAAATATCAGCCATTCCGGGAAGGAATGTTCAATTATCATTACAATGGACTCGATCTGCTCGCAACAAAACCCGACCAAGGCTTGAAAAACATCATTGCTTTTTTACAAAGCACGCAAAGCGTCAAAAGCATGGTAAATCCCCGCTCGCTGCTCATCAAAACATTTTTCGATACCAAGTATTTGGAACTTGCAGATATTTTTAAAAATTATCAAGACAAAAATGTTTTTCAGCTTCTCTCTTCTATTGACCCTGCTCATCAAACAACATACGAGCAAGCGGCAAACCAATAAGAGCCGTCACTTCTCTACAAGCGTGACAGAAAAAATTGCATCGCCAACCTGAATGTTGTCCACAACCGAACGGTCAGTGGTGTAGGCAAAAA
Organism: Bacteroidota bacterium; assembly: GCA_021796275.1. Taxonomy (GTDB): domain Bacteria; phylum Bacteroidota; class Ignavibacteria; order UBA10030; family UBA8401; genus JAJYOI01. Next base: position 19,597 of record JAJYOI010000032.1, on the reverse strand, counting down.
TTGTGTATCGCCCATCGAGATGAGGCGTTGGGCAATGCGTAATAAAAAACTGTGAACCTTCAGTATCTTTTCCTGCGCTTGCCATTCCTACTGCACCAGTTGTATAAACGGCGTCGGGCGACACTTCCGTCCGGATCGCGTATCCGGGACCGCCGGAGCCGTCACCGCGCGGATCGCCTCCCTGAATAACAAAATTTGAAACTACACGATGAAATTTCAGCCCGTCATAAAAATGGCGCCGCGCGAGCAGAATGAAATTGAGCACGGTGAACGGCGCAGCATCGGGCCGAAATGCGATTACAATCGCTCCTTTGTTCGTCATAATTTCTGCACCGCGGTAGCGTGTCAAGAAAGCCTTTTCGCTCTCTTTGAAAAACGACGAAGCGAACATCGTTTGTTTCGTCACCAGCATATCATAATTTTTTCCTGTCAATTCATTCAACGCTTTCGCTGCGGCGGCGGAAACCGTGTGATCGTCGCTCTTTATCGCCGTTTCCAATAACAGTGCAACTCGTTTATCGTTGCTTTTCGCAAAGAGATGAATAAATTCGACCATCGGTTCTACATCAATCGGAGTGTTAAGTTTTTTGAACGCCGTCTCTACATCAGAGAAAAAATGCTGCTGCACAATTCCAATAAAATTTGAATCCTGCAACGCAACCGCGACTTCATAGGATATGCCGACATCGCCGCGCTGCAAAAGACGAACCGCATCCTCACAAAAGGAGCGCCGCGAAGCATCGGTTCCCGCCACTGCGAGCTCCGCATAAGCATCAATGGCTGCAATGACCGTTGACGCATGTTGCTGTGCAAGCTGTTTTTTGACAAATGGAATTGCCCGCAGCGATTTTGTTTCCCCAAGTGCTGTAATAACCTTTTCACGAATCCCGTTTCGTTCACGAAGCAACCGCGACAGCAGTGTTACGCTCTTTTCACCTTGAACTTTTGCAAGAATTATTGCCGCTTCGCCGCGCTGACGCCAGGAGTACCGTGATTTTTGAACGAGCATGTTCTTTAACTTCTGAATATCGGCAGCGGATATATTTTCCTTTTTCACTTGCTCCAAAATAGAAAAAGCAGTGAGCGAGATGTGCTCATTTTTATCGTCAAGAAACTTCATCAGCATACTTCGCACAGCAGTATCGTCAAAATTCCTGAGAGAACGAATTGCGTTTACCCGCACACGCCAATCGCTGTCCGAAGAGCTGCATTCTATAAGATCATTTTCAATGACAGATTCATGTACTGATCCGAGCAGTGTCGCAGTCCACATGCGTGTTTCGTCTGAACCGTTTTTTAGATTGGCGGCGAAAAGATCATATTCACATTTCGTGAACGCCGTATCGTTAATACGCATCAGCGCATACGTAGCTATTTCGATAGAAGAAGGAATCGAAAGCAGCGGCAAAAGTGAAAAGGTCGCCGAACTGTCTTTTACTCCGCGCAGCGCAAATCGCGCGATCGAAAGTGCATACGACTGTAATGCTTCACGGGGCAGCGAATTCTCTAATGCTCCAAGGCGTACTAAATCGGAATGATTCCCGCACTTTCCAATTCCATTAAGTTCTTCCGCAAGGCAAGTACTGTCATCCTCCTTTTTAAGTCGCTCAAACAATGCCGGAGCTGCGCGCTCATCGCCAATTTGACCGATTGCGAACGCGGCGTTCTGACGAACAACCGATACCGTATCGTTCAATAACGGTATAACGCTATCAACTGAAGCTGAATCCTGAATATTCGCCAGCGCGCAAAGTGCGCGTGCACGTCGAAAAGAATCTGCGGAATGAAGAAACGTGTAGAGTTTTCCATTGCCGAGTTCGCGTGTGTTTTGCAAACCGACAATATCATCAATACCATAAATCTTCGGCTGTGCAAAAAGCAGAACAGGAAGAATGAACAACGAAAACAAAAAAAGCCTCATAATACATCTCAAAAATATGGACGCACTCTGTACTTCACGCCTATTTCTTCTTCAACAAACTTTTTCGCTTTCTCAATGTCAACGCTCTCCATTCCGACAACTGTCATCACAACTTCGGGAACGTACCGCTGGGCTTCGCGGGCGAAATCAACCATCGCCTGATGATATTTCTTTCCGTTCAAACGCATCAGCCTGCCGTATACTTCCGGATCAGCAGCGTTCAAGCTGATTGAAACGCTGTCAATAATTCCTTGCAACTCCGGCGCAATGTTGCGCTTGTTGATAACACTGCCATGGCCGTCCGTATTCAATCGCGTACGCCCGCCTTTTGATTTTACCCACGCCGCAATTTCTTTCACTGCATCAAAACGAATTGTCGGTTCGCCGTAACCGCAAAAAACAATTTCACCGTACCGCGCTGGGTCCTGAATTTCTTCAATCACTTCCTGCACCGATGGTTCACGTGTAATTTTCAAATTGTACCCCTTCACCACGGCTTCTCCTTTGCGGTCACAAAAAACACAATCGGCGTCGCAGCGAATTGTGAGATTAAGATAGAGCGCGCCACCTAACGTGTACGTAAATACCGGTGGCGCCGGCTCACCGATGCGAAATAATTTCTTTGCATTGAACGTCGTCGTGCGCGCAACATCATCAATTGAAGCATGACATGCTTCGGCAATTTTTTGTGCGATGATCGGAATGTTTGATGGCTCATTTCTTTTTCCACGATGCGGTACCGGCGACAAAAACGGCGCATCAGTCTCTACCATGGTATGATCGTAACCGATTTTTGCTACCGTCTCGAAAGCAGCAGATTTTTTAAATGTAACGATTCCGGGAAATGAAACAATAAAACCACTTTGCAGCAGCCTTTGCGCTGTTGCCGCATCGCCGGAAAAGCAGTGAAAAACTCCTTTCCACACCGGAAATCTGCTGCCGGAAATTGCAAACGCACTTCGCCATTGCGGATTCGCCGCAGTACATTCTTCCACAATAAAAATAGCATCATCCATAGAATCCCGCGTATGAATGACAATCGGCAAATCTCTTCGAACGGCGATTTCAATCTGCCGTTTGAATATTTCTTTTTGAAGCTCTGCATTCGACGCATCATAATAAAAGTCCAAGCCGATTTCACCGATAGCAACAACTTTCGGATGAGAACTCAGTTCTTCAATTTCTTTCAATGCGGCATCATTCACAGAAGCGAGATCAAGAGGATGAAAACCGACGCAGGCATAAATAGAATCGTACCGCTCCGTCAGTTGGATGGCTTCACGGCTTGTTTCCAAATTTGTTGCAGGGACAATAAAATAATTCACTCCGGCATCAATCGCGCGATGGATTACTTCATCGATGTCGCTGTTAAAATCAGGGTAAAATAAATGCGTGTGTGAATCGATAAACATGCTGCTACTGCACTTTCTTGTAATGATGGTACCACCCGGACGTTTTCTTCCAAAATGCGAATGCCGATGTTCCCGGAAATATTGGAATGCGGCGGATCTCAAAAAAATCCTGCCAGAAATTGCGCCTGCCTGAGTCCGTTGCAATACCAAACACAAATCCCGTATTCATCACTTGCTTTTTGATTTCTTCATTAACTGCGCCGTATGGATACGCAAATGAAATGACCTGTGCGCCAATTCGTTTTTCAATTTCGGATTTCGACGCTTCAATTTCCGCCTTGCTTTCGGATAAAGAAATCGCGGTCAACTTACTGTGCGTCATCGAATGGGCGCCAAATTCGATTCCATACTGCCTCATCTCACGTACGTGCTCATTATTCATGAGCTTTGTTTCGGGCTCGCCGCATCCGGCATCCCACACATTTGTTTTTATTGATGAATCGCCAATCAGAAAAATTGTTGCCGTCATTCCATACTTTTTCAAAAGTGGAAATGCATAAAGAAAATTATCTTCATATCCGTCATCGAACGTTATAAGAATCGGTTTCGGCGGAATAATTTTCTTCCCTTCAGTTAACTCCTGAACATCAAGAAATCTGAGCGTTGAAAACCTTCTGCGCTTCAAGGAACGAAGCTGGCGCTCAAATTCATTGCGGGTAACGTAAATGTGGTGTTTGGTGTTCGCCGGTTTTCCATTCGTTACTCTGTGATACATCAATACCGGAATTTCCTTGACTCGTTTTTTCCGTGCTGCTGCCTCAGCATAATGTCTCAAAACTTCCGCTGCTCTTTTTTTAATGTCGAACTCGCGCTGCACAAATTCTCTTCTCCACGGAACAGCATCGGAAGAATCTGTTAAGAGCGCGCGCACAATTTCTGCGGCGACATGCTGCACGGAGAGTTGTTTCTTTTCACCGGCGTCGCCAAAATTCGTCAGAAGCGCTTCTCTTTCATTCGATTCGTTCATCAAACCAACACAACTCGACTCTCCAATCGCAACAACGGACGCACCGCATGCCAGCGCTTCCATCGCCACTCTTCCGGAGCCAATCACTAATGATGAATGCCGATAAACTTCACCGACATCGTTCGTAAACCCTTTCAGAAAAATTTTTTCTGCACCGAGGCTGCTGTTCGTTTTACTGACTAACTCCGCACAATTATCGCTCTCCTTCATTCCACCGACGACATGAAATTCTGCCGAAGGAACCTCTTTTGCAACCAGAGGGAATACAGCGGTGATCAGTTTTCTTGCAACATCACCTTTCGGCCCGGACAATCTTCCGACGAGGGAAATACTTTGTTTCGAAGAAAAATTTTGCACTGCCCGTTTGTTCCATTGCGTAAGATCAATGCCGTTACGGCTCACAGCTACAATTTCCGGCGCAATGCCAAGTTCTTCAATCAAATGGTCGTGGATGCTTTCACACACTGCCAGAACTTTTTCTCCATAGATATGAAATGCCGTCGAAGAAAAATGCAGATGCTGCCTGCCATGAACGGTTGAAACTAATGGAACACTGCCGCCGCGTGTTGCAAAAAAAGCGACCCAGCTTGCTGCGCGCGAATGCGCATGAACGACATCAATCTTTTTTCCCCGAATCAGTGTTTTCAGTGCGGCAATGTTTCGGAGCCGTTGAAAAAGAGTCCGATGCCCGATCGGCAGCACAATAAGTTCCGCTTCCGTAGGAACGTGAAACGTATCCGATGCGATATACACACCATGACCGCTGAGAATTTGTTCGCGCGCCAGAGTGGCGGCGTATGTTTCCGCGCCGGTGATTTCAAATTGGGAAAGAACGTGAAGAATATTCATTCACAACGCTCCTTCTACCGATAGAACATAATTTCGAATCGGCGCAATGTTACCGATTAACTCCACATAATTGTAACGGAAAAGATTGTTGACGTTGAAGCTTGCCTTCAACGGCACACCGAATGATGCAAGGTTAGCGATGACGCGAATATCATTCACATAAATCGGAACACGCGTATCTCCGTCAATAATCGGAGCAAGTCGTACCAGATTTTCATCAATTGCATCAACTCGGCTGATGAATCGAAAATCACTCCCGAATGTGAACTCTTGATATTCGTATGATGCATTCACGCTTGCAATGTGGCGCGGACGAAAACGGAGAATCGTTTTCTGACCAATATCATAAGGCCAATTGTATGTATAATTCACGTCGAGCAAAAACATATGATCGAGCAATTCAGAATGAAAATTTGTTTCAATTCCCTGAATACGGGCTTGTGTAACATTGCGGAAACGAACCACTGGAGAATTCCGCGCTGAATCCATTTCAACACCGGCTTCGATCAAATCGGAAAAATCACTTTGGAATAAAGAGACATCGGCAGAAAGATTCGGCAGAAGCACGTGCGTTCCGCCGATTTCGTACGTCCAGCTATGTTCCGGACGAAGATCGGTGCTCGGCACTATGGCGATAGAACTCGACGAGACATTTGTTGCAACATATAATTCTCCAATGGATGGCGCACGAAATCCGCGGCCGATTGATGCACGAAGATGCGTCTGCGGATCGAGTGCGTATGTCACGCCCAATTTCGGATTCACCTGCTGGTTCGAGTTTAATCCTTCAATTTGTTGAATGTCGAACCGGGCGCCAAGCGTCGTTGTCAACGCCTCGCTGATTTTGAGTTCATCCTGCGCGTACGCCGCACCGCCGAACCCGCTGTGAGTTCCAAACAAATCAGAAGCGACATTATCAAAATTTCCCGCTATGCCGTACGTCCACACCGTGTATGCGTTCGGTGTGTAATTCACCTGAATTTCGCCGTTCACAACATTCGACCTCGACGCATTTGCTTCACGCACACGCAAGCTGTCTTCATGCCAATTGCCGGTCACCCAAACTCCCTTCACTTCATAATACCATTCATCGTTGATGAAATTCTTGAAAAGAAAATTCGTGTTCGTCCGAAAAGCTGTTACAGAAAAATTTTCCTGACTCGGATCGGGACGGAGAGCGTCGTTCAGGCTTTTCCACCAAATGAAATCCCCGTGATATTGATAGAACAAATTTGTCGAAACTGCAATGCTTTGGAACGGCGACAAATCGTATTTTACTTTCGCATATCCGTCGTAGCGGCGAAGCCAATCGTTTTCGCGATAGCCGTCATCAAAAATTCTCGAACCGGAAAGCACAACGCTCATATCACCAAACCGCTGAGCGTGGCTGAAAAATTCTCCATTGAATGCCCTTGTTTTCGAGCTCCACTTCCACTGGCTAAACGACGGCGCATCGTACACTCCGGAATAAACTCTCCATCGCGTAATCGGATGTTCTGGGATTTCTTTCGTAATCACATTGATGACTCCGCCTAACGCGCTCGAGCCGTACAATGCTGAGCCTGCACCTTTCACAACTTCAATGCGGTCAATTTGAAAAACAGGAATTGCTTCGAATGTGATTTCGCCGGTGTCTCCTGTCAGCATTGGTAAACCGTCAATCAACAAGAGTACACGGCTGCCGACGCCGCGGCTGTATCCGCTTGAGCCGCGAATATTCACTTGCGATTGCATCAAGTTCACACCCGGCACATAACGCAGCGCGTCATCTACAGAAATGGTGTTCCGCGCTTCGAGCATTTGCGCATTCACAATGCTCATGCTCACCGGCGCGTCTTCCAACGATTGTTCATGTTTCGTCGCTGTGATAACAACAGGGTTTGCCTGAACGGGTGAAGGTGAAAGTGCAATTGTCAGCAACCCAATTTCTTGGGAGTTTACGTGGACACTTCCAATAATTTTCTGCTGGTATCCGAGCATACTGGCAGTAAGCGAATAAACTCCCGCCGGCATATTTTTAATAATAAATATTCCGGCAGTATCAGTTGATGCACCCAGCGACGTATTGTTCACCGTAACAGTCGCACCAACTAATGGCGAAGAGTCTTCAGCGGAAATTATTTTCCCGTGAAGTATTCCTGAAATGGCAGCACCCACTGCGCCGTTTTCACTTTGAGCAAAAAGAGAAAAAGAAACGAAAAGAATGATAGCAGAAATAATCCCAATCTTTTTTGTAAGCCACTGCATACAATTTATTGACGGGCAGTTCTCACCTGCTAAACTTGCGTTCAACATCTGCAATTTTGTCAACACGGCGTTTGTGTCGTCCTCCGCCGAACCACGTTTCAAGCCACGTCTTGACAATCGCTTTGATCAATTCAGCGCCGAGCGATTTTGCGCCGAGCGCCAGCACGTTGGCGTCGTTGTGTTCGCGGCTGCTTTGCGCGACGAATTCATTGTAACACGCAACGGCGCGTACTCCGGGAACTTTGTTGCACACAATCGAAGAAGCAACGCCGGTCGCATCAATCATAATGCCGCGCCACGCTTCTCCTTTTGCAACGATGCGCGCCACTGCGTACGCATAATCGGGATAATCGCACGCCTCTTCGGAATTCGTTCCGACATCCAACGTGTGATAACCAAGTTCGGCAAGATATTTTTTCAGCATTTTCTTCGTCTGAAATCCGCCATGATCGCTGCCAATGACAATGAGATTCGAACCGACATTTGTTTTTGATATCACAGAAGAATTGTATGATTGTATCGGAACTTTTGGCTCAGCCGGCATCGCTGGTTTTTCTTCTTTGTCGCTTACTGCGCCATGTTCCATCTTTTCCGAAAACGAAATATTAAGCTCGCGCGCTTTATCGCGAGCCGCCGGAGTGATAACCGTGTTCTTATCCGCAACAACGGATTTTTTCCCACTCTTTACAGCATTGAGTATGTCGCGCTCTGTGATTACTGTTTTTGCCATTGTTATTTCGTCAAGATGAATTTTTTCGTGTCAACAAAATTTCCACTGCGCAACGTGTAGAAGTACACACCGCTCGATATGTTCGACGCGTCAAACTCAACCGAATACCGCCCAGCAGCTTTGCTCTCGTTTACTAACTCTCGCACTTCACGACCTAGAACATCATAAACTTTGATTACAACGTGACTGTTTAGCGGCAATTGATAATTGATAGCTGTTGAAGGATTAAATGGATTGGGATAATTTTGTTCCAGATTGAATCTCGTAGGTAGCTGATCTGAAAAACGCTCCACAGAAGTTATCATTTCCGACAGAGGGCGCCTCCAGATGCCGTGGCCATAAGTACCCACAAAGAGATTGGCATCGCTGGCAACAATGGAATAAACAAAGGTGTTCGGCAATCCTGAACTTACCGATACCCAGTTTGAACCGTTGTTGGTCGAAAGATATACGCCGCCAAGAGAATTGCCCGAAAAGAGATCCGTTCCATTGATGGTAAGAGACAAAATAGCAGCGTTCGGCTTCAACCCGGAATTGAGTGCATTCCAACTTGTACCATTGTCAGTGGAAAGAAAGAAGCCGCCATTGGTGCCCGCTAGGACATTTGCCCCTGCGACAGCAAGGGAATAAACACGGGTGTTTGTCAGTCCCGAGTTGACTGCATTCCAGCTTGTGCCGTTGTTGGTGGAAAGAAAAACTCCGCCAGCCCAAGTTCCGGCAAAGAGATTCGTGCCCAAAATGGCAAGGGCTCCCACATTAGTGTCTGTCAAACCATTATTAATTGCTGTCCAGTTCGTGCCGTTGTTGGTGGAAAGAAAAACTCCGCCACCAGTTCCGGCAAAGAGTTTCGTACCGATCATAGCAAGAGCACTGACGTGAATATTCGTTAGCCCCGTATTGATTTTAGTCCAGGTCACGCCGTCGTTGGTGGAAAAAAATACGCCGCCATCGGTGCCGGCAAAGAGATTCGATCCCGAGGCGGCAAGATCATGGACACTAGCATTGGTCAAACCAGTACTATCTGCCATCCAACTTCTGCCGTCGTTTGTGGATCGAAACACGCCGCTGTTAGTTCCGGCAAGGAGACTCTTTGCGATTATGATGAGGCACCCAACGGATGTATTTGATAGGGATGAGTTCAATGTTGCCCAGCTTGCACTACTGCTGTCGTAAACAAAAATTCCTCCAGCAGTACCCGCGAGAACATCACCTTGGTTAACGGCAATGGAATAGACAATAGTATCTAGTCCTGTATTGACAGCGCTCCAACTTGTTCCATCGTTTGTAGAAAGAAAAACACCGTGATTAGTTCCTGCAAAGAGTTCGCTCTCCTTAATGACTAAAGAATTGACATTCGCGATGGGCAATCCTGAGCCAATCGAACTCCAGCTTGTCCCGTTGTTGGTGGAACGAAAGACTCCGCCCCACATCGTTCCTACAAAAAGACTCGTCTCATTGACGGCAAGAGATAAAACAGTGGTATATGTGAGGCCGGTATTCATCGCAGTCCAGTTTGTACCGTTATTTGTGGAAAGGAAAACACCGCCGCTAGTCCCTGCAAAGAGATCGGTGTCGCTGATGGCAAGGGCCATAACGTAAGTGTTCGTTAACCCAGTATTAACTTCACTCCAGTTTTTACCATTGTTGGTCGAAAGAAACACGCCACCCAAAGTTCCGGCAAAGAGATTCGAGTCCTTGACGACTAAAGAATTGACGTTGAGGCCTGTCAACCCCGCCTGTGTCCAGCTTGCGCCGTTGTCGGTGGAAAGGAATACACCGTCATACTCAGTCCCAGCAAAGAGATTTGACCCGTTGGCAAAAAGGGAGATAATATGAGTTGCCGTCAACCCCGTATTAACTGGAATCCAGCTTGTGCCATTGTTAGTGGAAAGAAAAACTCCGCCACCCAAGGTCCCGGCAAAGAGATTTGTGCCATATGTTCCATTGGGGGTAACAGCAAAACAGCTGAAAGAACCATAATATTGCCCATTGGTCTGAGTCCATTGGGCTATTAATGGATTTGCTACATTGAATACCAACCATGTTAAGAATGAGAATTTAAATCTGGCTTCCATAATGTCTTCCTTTCTTACGCTTGTACAGGTAACTGCAACTGACGTTTATCGGGAAGAAGTTGTTGCGGGCGCCTGCTATAAATACTACGGGTTATGTTTCAATTCAGTTGTCAGACGGCAAAAAACGCCGTCAGACATCTCTTCACTGCGTGTACTGACTTTCTCCCCACTCGATCACTTCCAATTTCACTTTTGCTGTACCTTTTGCAATCATGTCTAACTCTTTCGCCGCGCCGAGGGACAAATCAATAATGCGGCTTAATTGAAAGGGACCGCGGTCATTAATGCGAACAACAACTTGTCTTCCGTTTTCGAGATTCGTCACGCGTACTTTTGTTCCGAACGGCAATGAGCGATGCGCCGCCGTGAGCCCATTCATGTCATACGTTTCGCCGTTGGCAGTTTTCTTGCCGTTAAAATCATCTGCGTAATATGACGCAATGCCTTCAAGCGTGAGCAGCGCTTTGCCATGCTGGACAGCAGCCGCTTGCTTGCTTGCCTGTCCGGTAGGCAGGCTCTCAGCCGAAGGCGAGTGGCTCTTCTCCGTAAACCGTGGCGAAGAAACACATCCGCCGATAAAAAACAAAAAAAAGTATATTATCCATGAACTTTGAACTTTCAACTTTTGACTTTGAACTCTCAAAGATACTCGTTCATTTGTTTGCGGCGAAGATGATCAACAATTTCTTTCACATCCTGTGAGGCGCCGCGTTTACAGATGAGCAGCGCATCGTCCGTATCAATGACAATAATATCGTCTATTCCGACTGTTGCGATGAGCTTTCCGGTTGAATGAATAAACGCGTTCGATGTATTCACCGGAATGACTTTCCCTTCAAAATGATTTCCATGTTCGTCATGCTCGGTAATTCTTGTCACCTCATCCCACGAACCGACGTCGTTCCAGCCGAAATCTCCTTTGAGAACAAAAACGTGTTCGGCTTTTTCCATGACGCCGTAATCAATTGAGATACCGCGAATCACACCGTATGCACGCTCAAGATTTTGTTCGAACAACGATGTGCCCAGCGACCCCTCGATACTCATCAACTGTGCACTTGTTTCAGGAAGCGATTTTTTGATCTCATTAAGAATAACATCGGCACGCCAGATGAACATTCCGCTGTTCCACAAAAAATCTCCACTTTCCAAAAAGCGCTGCGCAGTATGAGGATTCGGTTTTTCTGCAAAAGTTTTGACGCGGTACACGCCGCGGTCAATGTAAGGATTTTTCGCGCCCGGCTCTTCGTCAATTTGAATGTAACCGTATCCTGTTTCCGGCCGGTCCGGCTTAATACCGATGGTCACCAACGACGACGATTCGTACGCTGCACGAACACCAACATCCAACAAGCGAAGAAATTCCTGATCATTCTGAATAATATGATCTGCCGGCAAAACGATCATAACGCCTTCAGGATCCAAACGATTGACAAACATTGCCGCCAAACCGATACACGGCGCGGTATTTCGTCCAACCGGTTCAACAATAATATTTTCAACGGGAATCTGCGGCAACTGTTTGATGACACCGCTCTTCTGCACTTTGTTTGTTACAACAAACATGTGCTTCTCCGGAATGAATCCTGTTAAGCGGCGGACAGTATTTTGTATCATCGTGCCGTTGCCGATGATCTCAAGAAGCTGCTTTGGAGATTTTTCCCGGCTGCGGGGCCAAAACCGAGAACCGATTCCGCCCGCCATGATGACCGCAAAAATATTCGGTTGATGTTTCATGCGCATCCTCTATTTTTTAAGCATGACATCCGGATTCTGGAGAATGCCATTGATGTTCTTGAGCAATTCAACGCCATTGGATTTTTCCTTCAGCGCGGCGTTCAAACGCTCGCCAACATCGCGCATCATTTCTGCAACGCGTGCATCCTGCGTCGTACCCGCCGCATCAATGGCAGTGATAAATTTGATGACTGACTGAAAAAATTCAAGCACTTCTTTCTTATTTTGCTGCCGCGCCACTTCAACTGAACTCTTTGAAATCATGCCAAGCACAGCGAAGATGCTTTTCCGCTCCGAAGGAGTTTTCTCAACCATTTTTGAAACAATATCCGCAAAGCGCTGAAACGCAAGCAGGAGATTCTGGTCAAGAATATCCGTCAGCGCCGGAGATAAAGCAGGAGCAGGTTTTGTTTCCTGTACTGCAACAGGCGGAGTTTCGGAAAGCTGAGGCGGAGACGGTGCTGCAGAGCGCGGCTGCGGTTCGGTTTCAGCCGGCAATTTTTCCGCTTGCATTGGCTCAGTTGTTCCATACGGCTCGCTCAAAAATGCTTCGAAAAATTTATCATTCAACAATGAAGCATCTGCATCAAGCTGCTCGGTGGAAAATTCTTCGTTGCTGTGCTCAACACGTTCGAGAATCCATTGTATCGTCAGAGCCGCCTTCACAAAACCTTCCACCGATTGGAGGCGCAGAATTTCATCCCGAAGCGACGGCGCTTGTTCAAACTTTTCGAGAACGCGGTGAAATTTCTCGGCATGAGCAGGGATGAGACTATCCTGCAGCTCGAGCTGTGTACGGCGCAGCACCTGAAGCACATATTGATCGCTGTTATCCATTGAAATACACTCGCGGTACTCGTTCGGAAATTGCACAGCATATTTCGTACGGAATCGTTCCCAGAGCGTCCGAAATTTCCCATGCTGAAATTTCCTGCCCTTTATCTTTTCCCATGAACACAACATCATCGCCGACTTTATGCGGCGATTTCGGTCCAAGATCAATCATCAATTGGTCCATGCAAATTGTCCCGACAATCGGAAATCTTTTTCCGTTGATCAACGCCGACGCTTTGTGGCGCTGTACGCCATGGCGCCCTTGGCGCTCATTTGTCAATCGCCTGCTGATGCCATCGGCATAGCCAGCGGCAACGGAAGCGATGAATGTCTCGCGCGGCGCTGAATATTTTCTGCCGTAGCTGATGCTCGTTCCTTTTTTTACAGATTTCAGAAATCCAATTTTCGATTGGATTGACATTACCGGTTTCAACGGAAGCGTCGTTCGCGTTTCGTGCGACGGATAATAACCGTACATCATAATTCCCGGACGCACCATATCAAAATACGAATTTTTCATCTGAAGAATAGCGCCGCTGTTCGCGCAGTGCTTCAACGGAATCTCAATACCGCGCACAGCGATCGCCTGCAAAAGGCCATGAAACGCCCGCAATTGTTTCTGCGCAAACGATAAATTCCATTCATCGGATGTTGCAAAATGTGTGTAGATTCCCTGCACAAAAATATTTTTCAAGCGGCGGACTTGCCCTACAAATTCGACAGCTTCGTTAACATTCACACCAATTCTGCCCATACCAGTATCAACTTTGATATGGACAGCGGCAGTTTTGCCGTGCGACGCCGCAATTTGGTTCAATCTCCGAGCAGTTTTAATAGAACAAATCGTCGGCTCAAGATTATATCGGACATACTCGGCAAGCTGGTCATCGTTCGGCGCGGTGAATACCAACGTTGGAGTCTTGATATTATTTTTGCGAAGCGTGATGCCTTCCTCGACAATCGCAACGCCAAAATATTCTGCGAGATGATGTTTGAGAATTGATTGAGCCACAGGAATCATTCCATGTCCGTACGCATTCGCTTTAATCACTGCCATCACAGCAGTTGAACGTCCTACTTGCTGCCGAACTTGCCTGAGATTGTATCGAATTGCGCTAAGATTAATGAGTGCTCGTGTTGGTCTCATTCAGTCAAAGAATTTCAGCCGAAGGCTGATCAGCCAAAAAGATGGCTGACAAGTCAGCCTGTGGCCGAGTGGAAAAAGTTGAAAACCACTCCGGCGACGTGCGGTGTGGTGAAAATATACGCCTTTGCAAAAGAAGAATCAATCCCGAATGAATTTTGAGGTTTGAAGCCCAAGAGCTGAGATTCGAGGTTTGAGATGAAAAATGGAAGGTGAATGATGGAAAATTCAGGATGCAGGATTCAAGATTCAGAATTTCTCAACTTCTGATTTTCTAATCTCGGATATTTACCTTCTGAACTACTCACGTTCCCGCAACTTTAAGCCGGTTGATGGCACGTGCGAGTGCCGCACGGGCACGCTGTTCATCCTTCTCTTCTTCTTGTGCAAGACGTTCCAACGCGCGTTGCTTCGCCTCTTCTGCGCGCTTCACATCAATATCGTCAGAACGTTCTGCAGTTTCAGCAAGCAGAATAACTTTATTAGCATTGACTTCAGCAAAACCGCCGCTGGTTGCGTAATGCTCTTCCTTTCCCGCCGCATCAAGAATTTTCACTTCACCGATGCCGATTGCCGCAAGCAATGGTGCATGGTTGAACAACACCTGAAAACTTCCCGCTAATCCCGGCGCAGAAAAACTTCCGACCATTCCTGAAAAAACGGTTTTCGTCGGCGTAACAATATCGAGTAAGAAATGTTTGTCTGCCATATTGAAAGTACCAGGTGGAAAAAATTATACCGCCGCCATCATTGCTTTACCTTTTTCCACCGCTTCCTCAATCGTACCGACCATGAGGAATGCGCCCTCCGGCAAATCGTCGTATTCGCCATTGATGATTCCTTTGAAGCCTTTGATGGTATCTTCCAACCGGACGTATTTTCCCGACATGCCGGTAAACGCTTCGGCGACGAACATCGGCTGAGAGAGAAATTTTTGAACTTTGCGTGCACGCTGCACTGTCAATTTATCTTCATCGGACAATTCATCCATTCCAAGAATGTTGATGATGTCCTGCAAATCTTTATATCCTTGAAGAATGTTTTTGACCGCGCGTGCAACGTCATAATGTTCTTGTCCCAAAACTCCCGGGTCCATAATGCGCGATGTTGAATCGAGCGGATCAACGGCGGGGTAAATTCCAAGCTCGGAAATCTGCCGGCTCAGTACCGTTGTCGCATCGAGATGGGAGAATGTTGTTGCCGGCGCCGGATCGGTCAAATCGTCTGCAGGAACATAAATTGCCTGCACCGAAGTAACGGATCCTTTTTTCGTCGAAGTGATGCGTTCTTGCAGCGCTCCCATTTCAGTGGAAAGCGTCGGCTGATAACCGACGGCGGACGGCATGCGTCCCAGCAATGCGGAAACTTCGGAACCGGCTTGCGTGAACCGGAAAATATTATCAATGAAAAGCAGAATATCTTTTCCTTCTTCGTCGCGGAAATATTCTGCCGTCGTCAATGCGGTCAATGCGACCCGAAGGCGTGCGCCCGGCGGTTCATTCATCTGGCCGAAAATCAACGCCGTTTTATCCAACACGCCGGATTCTTTCATCTCGATCCACAAATCATTTCCTTCGCGTGTGCGTTCACCAACACCTGCAAACACAGAATACCCGCCGTGTTCTGCCGCAATGTTGCGGATCAATTCCTGGATCAACACCGTCTTGCCAACACCGGCGCCGCCGAACAAACCGGTCTTTCCGCCTTTCGTGTACGGTTCAAGCAAATCAATTACTTTGATGCCGGTCTCAAACATTTCCTTCTGAGTAGTGAGGTCTTCGAACTTGGGCGCAGGGCGGTGAATCGGATATTTCTTTTTCGTGTTAATCGGTCCCAGTCCGTCAATCGGATTGCCGATAATGTTGATGAGTCTTCCGAGTACTTCCGGACCGACCGGAACTTTGATCGGCTCACCGGTATCAACTGCTTTCATTCCGCGCACGAGCCCGTCGGTTGAATCCATCGCAACAGCACGCACCTGATTCTCGCCGAGATGCTGCTGAACTTCTACAACAAGATTTTCTTTTATGCCTTCAATATTCGTTCGGGCAACGGTAAGAGCATTGTGAATAGCCGGAAGTGTTCCGTCAAAAAAGTGAACATCAATAACAGGCCCAATGACTTGAATGATTTCGCCTTCGCTCATTCGAATCCTTTCAACAAAAATTTTCGTGGTTAAAAAATCAAGTGGATCAATTTAGCAAAAATCGACTCGAAAATCAACGAAATTCTAGCGCCATCATTGCTTTGTCGCCTATGGCGCCATTTTCAATTTGAGAATAGAGGCAACAATTGCTTTCCCGTGCAACCGCCCGTTTTCGATGAAGATTTTATTATTGTTCTTTCCGGCAACAACCGAACCGGCAACGTAAAGCCCCGCAACATTCGTTTCAAAAGTATTCGGATCGCACTTCGGCTCAACGGTTTCTGAATTCACTTCGACTCCCATGCTTCGAAGAAAATCCATGTTGGGATGGTAGCCAGTCAAAGCGAAAACAAAATCGTTGGGAATGGTAAGGCGCTCGCCTCCATCATTTTCTAACAGCAATTCTTTTTCCCGAATCTCACACACCTTCGTTGAAAAATATGCTTTGACTGAACCTTCTTTGATGCGATTTTCAATGTCCGGCAAAATCCAATATTTGATACCGTCGCTTAGCTTTTCTTTTCGGTGAATGAGCGTTACCTCTGCCCCGTGCCGGAACAATTCCAGCGCGGCAATCGCGGCAGAATTTTTTCCGCCAATCACGGCAACATTCTGCTGATAGAATGTGAACGGCTCGTCGTAATAATGCGAAACTTTAGAAAGATTCTCGCCCGGAATTCCCAGCATGTTCGGATTATCGTAATATCCCGTCGCCACAACAACTGCTTTCGATTGATAGTCTGACTTATTTGTCTGAACGCGAAAAATGTTTTCTTGCTTGCAAACTGAAACCACTGTTTCAAATAAATTCAACTGGAGTTTATAGAAATCAGCAACGCGCATGTAATATTCCAATCCTTCAGCCCGCGTTGGGCGCATCGCAGACGAAGTGAACGGAAGCCCTCCGATCTCCAGCAATTCCGGAGTCGAAAAAAATGACATCTCCGCCGGAAAGTGCTGAATTGAATTGACGATACTTCCCTTTTCAAGGAGAATTGAATGAAGCCCTGCTTTCTGCGCTTCAATTGCTGTAGAAAGACCGGCGGGTCCAGCGCCGATAATAATCAAATCGAAAATCATATTTTTCCTCAAAAATATAAAGAATGAATGCCCGATTTTCAACCGCTTCTTGCTTTCTCTTCAATCGTTTCTTACCTTTGCATCGGTAACCAAATCAATTCTCAACCACTATGCTCACCTTATGAAAATGCTCGGTCTCATCTTGCTCCTCACCTTTCCAACATTGCAGACGTATGCCGGAAGCAATGCTGCCTCTGGCGCCACGTCCCATCTTGTGTACGAATTAACAATTGACGGCTCGATTAATCCCGCAACCTCCGATTATATACACGAGGGAATGAAACAAGCAGAAGAACAGAACGCACAACTGATTCTCGTCCACATCAACACGCCGGGTGGATTATTAACAGCGACGCGCGCCATCGTGACCGACTTTCTGACGTCGAAACTTCCGGTCGTTGTGTATGTTTCTCCGGCGGGATCGCAATGCGCATCGGCGGGAGTATTCATTGCGCTTGCGTCGAACATTGCGGTGATGGCGCCGGGCACGAACATCGGCGCGGCACACCCGGTAAGCTTACAAGGCGGCATGGATTCCATCATGACCGAAAAAGTAACAAACGATGCCGCCGCATTCATTCGTACAATCTCTGAAAAAAGAAATCGTAATATGAAGTGGGCGGAAGAAGCTGTCCGCAAAAGTATTTCCATCACCGAAACCGAAGCGCTTGCCGAACACGTCATCGATTTCATTGCGAAAGATCAAGCCGCACTCCTCGATTCGCTGAACGGGCGGCGCGTCGTCACAAGTCAGGATACGGTGACGCTGGAAACAAAAAACGCCGTTGTTGAATCCCATACAATGAGCTGGCAATACAAGATTCTCGATACGATGAGCGATCCAAACGTTGCCTATATTTTTATGATGCTCGGCATTTACGGTTTGCTGTTTGAATTGTATAACCCCGGTTCAATTTTCCCCGGCGTCATCGGTGCAATTTCGCTTCTGATTGCGCTGTACACTCTTCGCACGCTTCCCATCAATTACGCGGGTTTGGCATTGATCATTTTGGGAATTGTTCTTTTCGTTTTAGAAATCAAAATAACAAGCCATGGAATTTTGACGATCGGAGGTATTGTGTCGCTGTTTCTCGGCTCAATCATGCTCATCAACACCGAAGCGTGGTTCGCTTTCGCAGGAATTTCGCTTGCGGTCATTATCCCGACAGTGTTGTTCACGGCGGCATTTTTCATTTTCGCTATCGGAGCCGGCCTTCGCGCCCAACGCCGCAAACCGACAACCGGTGCCGAAGGAATTGTCGGTGAAAGCGGCGTAACGATTACGAATCTTTCTCCGCACGGACAAGTAAAGGTGTACGGTGAAATCTGGAGCGCAGAAAGTCTCGACGGAATTCTTCCGAAGAATACACCGATCATCGTCGCCGAGATAACAGGACTCCACCTCAAAGTTCGCAAAAAGTCACCTTAAAACATCATACTCTCAAGAAAGGAGCATCACATGCAATCAGCAGTTCTTGTTTTAGTCGTTCTCATTTTCTTTGTTGTTTTCCTTCTCAGCAACGCCATCAAAATTTTATCGGAATACGAGCGCGGCGTCATTTTTCGTCTCGGCAGGCTCATCGCTACGAAGGGCCCGGGAATTATTTTTCTCATTCCCATTGTTGACCGCATGGTGAAAGTCAGCTTGCGGACAGTTGTGCTCGATGTCCCGCCGCAGGATGTTATTACCAAAGACAACGTTTCGATTAAAGTGAATGCCGTTGTCTATTTCCGTGTCGTGCAGCCGGACAAAGCAATTGTGAGCGTGGAAAATTACATCTACGCCACATCGCAGCTTGCCCAAACAACACTGCGAAGCATTCTCGGACAGTTTGAGTTAGATGATTTGCTCGGTCAGCGCGATAAGATCAACCATCAGTTGCAAGAAATTATTGACCAGCACACTGAACCGTGGGGAATTAAAATTGCCAATGTTGAAGTAAAACAGATTGATCTTCCGCCGGAAATGCAGCGCGCAATGGCGAAGCAGGCGGAAGCAGAACGCGAACGCCGCGCAAAAGTCGTTCATGCAGAAGGCGAATTTCAAGCGAGCCAGAAATTGGCTGACGCCGCGCAGGTCATCGAGCGAAATCCGATTGCGCTTCAACTGCGCTATCTGCAAACGCTCACAGAGATCGCCTCGGAAAATAACTCAACGACCATCTTTCCCGTCCCGATTGATTTACTGACGCCGTTTTTGAATGGTGCGAAAGGAAAGAAGTAGAAAAGTATAAAGCCTTGTCAAGGGTTAAATCCTTGACAAGGCTTTTTGTTCATGCACCGCGTCAAAAAATCTTTTCAGTTTAACCACATCCAGTTTCCCATTCGTCCTCACGCCGCTGCACACGTCAACGCCGTAGGGACGAACAAGTTTAATTGCTTCGCGCACATTTCCTGCATTCAATCCCCCGGCAAGAAATACCGGAACGTTCACAGATTCTACAATTTTCCTGCT
>JAJYOI010000031.1 GCA_021796275.1 Bacteroidota bacterium | reverse complement strand
GCAGGGACCGGAACATTCGAGCGCGCGGCTCGAGCGTTTCTTGCAGTTGTGCGCAGAAGATAATCTTCAGGTGTGCAACGTCTCAACACCGGCACAATATTTTCATGTGCTGCGTCGTCAAATGCACGACAGCAAACGAAAACCGCTGGTGCTGATGACGCCGAAAAGTTTGTTGCGCCATCCGATGGCGGTGTCTTCGGCAAAGGAATTTTCTGAAGGGAGATTCCGCGAAGTGATTGATGAAAATCTCTTTGGGCATAAAAAAGAAACGATGAATTCCTCGGTGGAGAAAATAATTTTGTGCAGCGGAAAAGTCTATTATGATGCGGTGCAATTTCGGGAAACGATAAAGATCAGCGATGCTGTGATTGTTCGGATTGAGCAGCTTTACCCGTATCCGGAATTGCAATTGAAAGAAATTTTTCAGAAATATTCTTCAGCCCGAGACGTTGTCTGGGTGCAGGAAGAGCCGCAAAACATGGGAGCGTGGAATTATCTCGAGCCTCGTTTGCGTGTACTTATCTTGCCGGCACAAACACTTCGGTATGCAGGCCGTCCGGCAAGCGCTTCAACAGCAACCGGTTCGCTGAAACGGCATAATGAAGAGCAGGAACAATTGCTGACTGAAGCTTTTAAGCGTTAAGTTGAGTCCTTCACAATGAAATCAAAGAAGGCAATAATTATTTTCAGCGGCGCCGGACTATCGGCGGAGAGCGGCATTTCAACATTTCGCGATTCCGGCGGATTGTGGGAGCGGCACCGCATTGAAGATGTTGCATCGCCGGAAGGATGGCAAAGGAATAAAAATTTAGTTCTTGATTTCTATGCCGAGCGCTTTGCGAAGGCAACGGCATGTACACTGAATCCGGCGCACGCTGCCATTGCGTCGCTGCAAGATGATTTTGATGTCGTGAACATTACGCAGAATATTGATACACTGCTGGAACGTGCCGGCGCGAAAAATGTGTGGCATCTTCACGGACGGATTGATTTTCAAAAATGCGAACATCATTTTTCAATATTTGCCGATGACGATGCCGAATTTAGCTGCGACTACCGCGCGCAGATTTCTTCACCCACAAAGCCAGGCAACTTGTGTCCGAAATGCGGCAGCCAGCTTCGTCCTGATGTCGTCTGGTTCGGCGAGGCGGTTGATATGCGCCATGATTATTTGCAAACGCTGATGTCTAAAGCGGAAATTTTCATTGGTGTTGGAACTTCGGCACAAGTGTACCCGGCGGCGGGATTGCTTCCGCTTTTTCGTGCAACGCCTGAAAAATATTTTGTAGACCCGCGACCGGCGTACGATGTGCTTAACGGTTTTGAGGTGCTGGAAGGAACGGCGTCACATCATGTCCCGCTTCTGGTGAAACGTTTGATAGAACGTGAAAAAATTACTGCTGAATTGAATGACGAAATCAATTCGTAGAAGAATTATTTTTTTTGTTGCCATCGCATTTTTCTTCGTCGCAAATGAAACCGCAACCGCGGGTCCGCCGTTCATCACCGATGACCCGGAGCCGGTGGAGTTTCATCATTGGGAATTCTATTTCGCGTCGCAATCTGCGCACGATGCCGGCGGTTGGGCTGGAACGCTTCCTCACTTCGAAGTGAATTATGGTGCCGTCAAAAATCTTCAACTGCACATTATTCTTCCGCTTGCTTATGCTTTCCCATCGCATAGCGCGCACCAGTACGGTTTCGGCGACACGGAGATCGGGGCGAAGTATCGTTTTATTGATGAAACTAATGACGTTCCGCAGATCGGCTCGTTTCCTCTTATTGAATTGCCGACGGGGAGTGAATCGCGCGGACTTGGCGGCGGTCGTGTGCAGACATTTCTTCCGTTATGGATTCAAAAAAGTATCGGCTCGTGGTTGACGTACGGCGGAATTGGTTATTGGCTTAACCCCGGAACCGGAAATCGCAATTGGACTTTTGTCGGCTGGGAAATACAAAATCAGATACGCGACAATATTGCCGTTGGTGTTGAAGTGTTTCACAATTCTCCGCAGGAAGAAGGCGCGAATTCAGAAACGCGGTTCAATATCGGCGCGATGATTGATTTCAGCGAGACGCAGCATCTTTTGCTTTCTGCGGGAAGTGCGCTGAATAATGCCGGCGGCGTTCAAGCATATCTTGCCTATCAACTGACGCTCGGTTCAGGAAATTTATAACCGGCATTTCACGGTTCCATTTTTTATTTGACTTTCAGCCTTATTTTTGTAATTTACTTGCACGGAGATCATGACTATCGTGCATTGTTAGAGTGAAGTGTTGTGTGTGTGATGTATTTGAACGTAGTTCACTTTTCTCTCTAACAAGAAAGACCGAATTTCGGGAAGAGAGATTCGGTTTTTTTATGACTATGGTGACTGTATGAATCCATTCAATCGCTTTCTTGCCTTCATTTTATTTTTCCTGCTGTTTTTCTTTTCAGCGTTTGCCGGCGGCTTACAAGTCGGTAAGTATGCCGGAGAATTTATGGCAATCGGTGTTGGCGGGCGTGCGCTTGGCATGGGAGGAGCGTACGTGGCGTTGGCAAACGATGTCACGGCAGGATATTGGAATCCGGCGGGACTTGCGCGCATCACGTATCCCGAAATTTCGCTGATGCACGACGAACAGTTCGGCAGTCTGGTGAATTACGATTATGCCGCCGTCGCATTTCCGTACGGAAAAAATCAGGAAACGGATGTTACTGTGATTGATCAATACGGACAGAGTCACAAGCAGACTGAATACAACGCGGCGTCTTTCGGTGTGAGCATATTTCGGCTCGGCATTGATGGAATTCCCGACACGCGCACGTCATGGAATGATATCAACGGCGACGGCATTTTTAACGATGGCGCCGATATCAGGCCCGACTACAGCAAGATCACTTTCTTTAATGCGGCGGACTGGGCTGTTTATTTCACGTATGCGAAACAGCGTGCGGAAAATTTTTATTGGGGTGTAAACCTGAAATTGATTCGAAGGAATATCGGCGACTTTTACGGCAACGGCATCGGTTTCGACGTCGGTGCATTGTATGCGGCTACGGATAATTTAATGTTCGGCGCAAATATTCAGGATGTAACAACAACACTCGTTGCATGGAGCACCGGGACGAACGAGCTTATTTCGCCGACAGTGAAAGTTGGCGGTGCGTACTACTTTGAATTTCTAAAAGGACGGTTTGCCCCTGCCGTCGATGTTGATATTCGCTTTGAAGACAGGAAATATTCTGCATTGGCGCATGTTGGCCCGGTGAGTTTCGATCCGCACGGAGGCATCGAGTACGAATTCAAGAGCATCGCCGCTGTGCGTGTTGGGATGAATGATTTGGGCAACCTCACGGTCGGTGCCGGTGTGCATTTGCCAAAGCTCGACATAGATTATGCGTTTGCAAAATTTAACGGTGCGGATGAATTAGGCAACTCTCACCGCATTTCACTTCGGCTTGTCATCGAAGAAGAGAAATATCGCCGGGGCGCAGAGTGAATGATGAACATGCAAAGGGCACAACGTTTCCGTTCGTTTCTGTCGTGCGTTGCGCCGCCTTTCCTTCTTCTCATGTTTTTCGGCTGCTCTTCCCAGCGCACGACGACTGAAACACCTGCGCTTCGGCCAGCGATTTCACCTTCCAGCTCGTCTTTTCTTATTCCTTCCGGCTGGCATCAAGAAAAATTCTCACCGAATGTGTCCGGCGACCTCGTGCACATTGTTCATGAAGGCCGTTCCGCACTGATGGTTCTGAAAGAACTGCGATCGTCATCGGCAACTAAAGCGATGCTTGCAAAGGAAAATATCTGCGTGCTCGGGAATATTTCATTGGAGGAAAAATTAGCGCAGCCGAATGTTGTTGGAAGAATTCTCCGGACGCCTTCGCCTTTGGAAAACGAACCGGGGTTTTGTTTGTACGTGTACTCGAAGGATTATTTATTGCGCCGTGTGCTTGTGTTTCGAAGCGAGAGACGGATGTATGAATTGGAACTCCGGCAGGAAAAACCTGACGCATCATTGGCTTCGCTCATCGAAGATCAGTTGGTGTTTGCGAAGACTGTGTTGAATCGTGAGCAACTTCAGTGAATAAGGAAAATTATGGCGCTTTACGCCATGGCACCACTGGCGCTCACTTCGTTTTCAGAACGAAGACGCCGTTCCAATCATCCGGCGGCGGGGCGGTAAGATACAACTGCGAGCGTTCGATATAAATCTTCGATGGCTGATCGTTGGGGTTGACATTCAGCGCTTTGTTGAATTGTTCGATTGCTTCCTCAAATCGCTTCTGCCGGTAGAGGGTTAAGCCTTTACGGTATTCTTCAATGGCGTCAAGCCTTTGCTGATGGACGCCGTCGCTTTTTCTGCCGATGAGCTCGAACACTGTGATCGGCTTT
This sequence comes from Bacteroidota bacterium, assembly GCA_021796275.1. Lineage (GTDB taxonomy): Bacteria > Bacteroidota > Ignavibacteria > UBA10030 > UBA8401 > JAJYOI01. Next base: position 30,804 of record JAJYOI010000031.1, on the reverse strand, counting down.
GTTTTCCCTTTCACAATAAGAAGATCAAGCTCGCGGAAGATGAAAAAGTCTTTCACGAGATCCCGTGTGCGCTCGCTTGCCATAATGTAGGTGCCGTACTGCTTGTTCGCACCTTCCAGACGCGATCCCAAATTAACGCTGTCGCCGATGACGGTGTAATCAAATCGTCCGGTGCCTCCCATATTGCCGACAACCATATCGCCGGTGTTTAAGCCGATGCGGACATAAACATCCGGCTTCCCTTCTTTTTTCCATTTTTCCCGGATCGTGACGAGCCGTTCCTGCATTTCCAGCGCCGCATTACACGCGTGAAGCGCGTTATTATCCAATTCGACAGGTGCGCCCCAGAATGCCATGACGGCGTCGCCTTCATACTTGTCAAGCGTGCCGTCGTTTTTGAAAACGATCTCTGTCATTGCGCTCAAATATTCGTTGAGCACAAGCACAAGTTCTTCCGGCGGAAGTTTTTCTGAAAATGTTGTGAAGCCCGCAATATCGCTGAAGAGCACGGTCAATTCCCGCCGTTCGCCGCCTAAGCGAAGCTTCTCCGGATGTGCGATCAATTCATCAACGACAGTCGGATTCAGGTATTGGCTGAACATTCCTTTGATCATCACTTTTTGTTTTCGTTCAGTGAGATATTGATATACGACGCTGCCGACGTAATTGGCGAGGACTGCCGCAATCGGAGAAACAACCGGAGTTAATAAGCGATGCGCCGCGAAAAAATATTCTGACAAATAGAGAACTGCATAGATTTCAATTCCGAGAAAAAGCACGGCGGCAATTTCCAGCAAAAAACTGCGCTTCCACTTCAAATGTTTGACTACTGAGACGACGAAGAATGTCAGCAGTGAAAAGAGCCAGACGAACAGCGCTTTTTCCCACATCGGCAATGCGACAATAAAGTCTCTGCTCAACAATGTCTCCAGCGCGTTCGCGTGGATTTCCATGCCGTACATCAAGTTTTCGTCCGGGTTCCCTTGCTTTGCTATCGAAACGGGGAAAATGTCTTTGGATTCCGGGAATGCGGGGCCAATAAGAACGATTTTGTTTCGGAAAATATTGCTTTGCAAAAGTCCGATATCCGGATCGTCGAATGTATTGATGTCGATACCATATTCGCGTTCTTCTTTTGTCTTGAATGTTTTATCATCAAGAATATCGGCGAGATCGAATGTGCGGTACGTTTGTCCGGCGGGTCCCACATAGTTGATCAGCATCGAAACGTCATCGTACTTCGGAATGCGGTGATTGCCAAGAACAAAAGCAGCGGATGTGTCTTTGCATGTTGCTGTGGAAGGAAGGTGAAGATACTTATTGAATAATTCGAACGCGAATGTCGGTATGTAGCGTTCCTGCCCCGGCATTTTGGCGAAAGGCCAGTAGCGGCGGTAAATTCCATCCTGATCGTTCGGCACGTACACAATGCCGACGGAACTGTCCGCCCGATAAAAAATGGAATGGAAATCTTCATCCTGACGCTTGATGCTCGCTTCGTCAACACGAATATCGGTCTTGCCCGCAACAACAACATTTTTGTACTGCCGGATCGCATTAAACAGTGCGCTGTCTTCATCAGGCCCGCGCTCGTCTCCTGTTTCAAACGTAAGGTCGATACCAATGGCGCGGGCACCGGCGCGATTCAAGTTCCGGACTGCGCGTGCGTAATAACTTCGGGGAAAGGGAAAATGTTCGGGAAGTGTATTTTCGGATTTGTCGGAGATTGTTACGAGAACGACATCAAGCGAATCTTGTGAAACAGGAAGCGGGCCGCGCGCGGCGAAATCTTTATCAATGAAGGAAAGCTTGGAACGATCAAAGAACCCGAACTGAAAAAAAGCGTCAGATACAAAAATGATGATAAGAAGCGCAATGGCGGTGCTGATGGCGAAGCGCGTCAGCCACGGTCCCGCTTTCAGCGGGAGAGAAATTTTCGGTTTCATTTCCAGATGGTCTCTCAGCCGTCACTAAAAATTCACACGGTACAACAGGCTTGCGAAAGAATCGTTGCCGCTTGAAAGTGTTTGAACAGTGGAAGGAGAGTTGACGATGTATTGATATTCAAATACCGCGTTTTGATTGCGCGTAATTGTCCACTGGAGGCTGACATCATACAGGGTTCGCTTAAAGTCGCCGAATGTCGGAGCAAATGTAGCAGAAATTCTCAGCATGTCGCCGATGATTCGGTACCGTCCATTTAACGTGATCGTCTGATAGTTTAACGAAGTAAAAATCGTTTTCGGTGTAACGACACCGCCGGTCGTATCTAACGCTATTTGAGGGATGGAGTTTGTGCTGATCGCGTAGCCGAGCGTGCTTTCCAGCGGAAACGTGTACACGGTATTGATCAGCAGAAATCCGTTGAAGCTTTTGACATCCTGGTTTTTCGGCGTCTGATCGTCTTTGTTTGCATTATCAACGCTGAGTGTCAGGTTCTGCCTGCCCCATAACGAGAAATCGTATGTGCTCTGGACAAAGTACCGGTCTGTTTTATCATTGATTGCGCGCGATGCAATATCAGGAATCGAATCGTACGGGTTAACAGGGTTCTGATTTTTATTAATGCCATAGCCAACCGTAACGTTTGGCAGATTGCTTGCCGGATAATAGGAGATTGACGACAGCATGTTTCCGTATGTCGTTGTGGCGATCTCCGTATTGGCAGTATTGTTCTGCAATTGCTCATAGCTCGCGGTAAGAAATACTCTGTTTTGGAAGAGCCGAAGCCGGTCAAAAACGTTGAAGCCTTTCACGTCGTTGCGGAGCGCCGTTGTTCCTGAAGAATTATAATCACGACCGTGATAAAGATAAGAGCCTTTCAGATAATTGCCGAAATAATTCAAGGCAAGCCCGGTTTCATAGACAAGCGATGTTAATCCGGCAGGGTTCAGCGGCTGGAGGTTTTCATTGAAGGCGATGATCTTTGAGACATAAGGAAGAAACTGCTTGAGAGTTTTCTTGTCGCTTGCCGATAATCCTGTTGATGAATCAATACGCGCATCAGTGAACGGGGGCGCTGCAATGTTCGTATTGTTTAAGCTGAATGCTCCTTGTCCGGTAAGTTCAATGCGGTGATCATCAAACGCGATGAGCATGTCCGATCCGAACACGACATTTTCCTGCGGCGTCAATGTCGTGTTTGTCGTATCCGTTGCGCCGTACTGGTCGGTAGATTTCAAATAAGTAAAACCAAGTTGAAAGTTCTCACCTTTGCCGAAGTAGGGGCGCACCGCAGTCAATGTGCGGCGGAATGAGAGCAACTGCTGTGTGCTGTCAATCGCTGTGCGGCGGGTGATTTCTCCCGATGCATAATTCATGTTGAAAGCGCCAAGCAGCAGATCAAATGTGAATCCGCGGACGCGCCGCCCATCCATTATTGTTGAGGGCAAACGCGGGTATGCATCACCGATGCTTGCCCGTGCGTAGTCTGCGTCAAGGCTGAGAAGATACCTGTTTTGCGGCTGGATGTCCGGCTTTTCTTCGGAAGTAATATGAAGATTTGCTGCGGATTTTAAAATTCCATATCGGGCGTTGCCGCGTGCATCAAGCCTGTCATAGTTGGTAATGATGCCTTTGATATTTTCCTGGCGCAGTTCAACTTGTGCATCGGCGGAGTACACCATCCGCGTACCAATTTCCTGCGCTTCTGCTGTTGTAATAACGTTGAACGGACGCGTGCGGGTGTGATACAACGCGCCTTTTTTATCATAGACTTTCACCGTGATTGTATGTAGTCCCGCGGGAATGTTTGCCGGCAGCGCGTTTGCTGAAACGACAACCAAATCTCCCATGACGACTGCCTTTCCAGAAACATTCACGTTGTCGAAGAACACTTGTGTTCGTGAGCGATCAATGTTGTCCGTCGCATACACTAACGACACAGAAATATAAATGTCGGATTGAAGAAGGTTATCATTTCTATCCGGACTGAGAATGATGACTTCTTGATCTTTCGGTGAGCGTGGTTCGACCGGAACTCTGCTCGGGATTGTTTGCGGATTTTCGTAAGGATAAGTTTCTTGTTTACCGGCATTTGTTTCGACAAGAATATAGCACTCGATAAACGGCGGGGCAACTTCTTCCGGCGGAATCGTAACACTTGCCGAATCGCGGTCAATCGGCATTTCTAAAATCTTGTATTCTGTTGTTCCGAATGCTCTGTAATACAACAGAACCCGCGCAATCTCCGACGTATTACTCAATCCCGCAGAAATTTCCAACGCGGCTCCTTCTTTTGCCGGCGGCGTCGTGAGTGAGCGAATATATCGGTTGATCTGCGCGTGCAAGTGAACTGATGTCGCCATCAGCAAAATGACACAACTTAGCGCAGTGAAAAGACGAGCTTTTTTAAACATGGGCATGATGCACCGGAAGAAATGACAGATTCTAAATAAAAAACCGCTTGCAATCTATAAAAACCATAATAGAATTGCAAGCGGGGATGTTCTTTTGCGGACTTAAAAGAAGATGTTAATAATCAATCACCATTGTTTTTCGTTTTCCGCTGGGGTCGGTAAATTCAATTTTTAATTCGTTGACCTTTGCGGATTGAATCGGAATGACGATCGGGTTGCTTTCAGGATTAGATTGCGGGTACGTCACTTGCACGCCCGTCTTTGTCCGTAAGATAACGTAAACCTGAATTGAAGGTGCCACTGCATCGTCTGCCGGAATAGTAAACTTCACCGACGATCCGCTTATCGTGCCGGGCAGTTCCTTATAGGTGGTTGCCGCCGGCGATTTATATGCTAAAGCGAAGTATGAAACAAGCGTTTTCAATGTATCAAGCGAGACCGATGTTTGGGTAAACTCAACGGTAACATCAAACGATTCTCCTTCAGTGACGGAAGGAGACGTAACGTTGAATCCAAATGCCATTGCTCCGCTCGACGACGTGCCGCTGCTTTGTCCGCCTTGGTTGCCTTGTCCTTGTCCGCCTTCGCCGCCGTTTTCAGAATTGGACTGGTTCATCTGGTTCAATTCTTCCTGCGTTGCAATTTTCACGCTGAGTTGTCCATTGGCGAGTGAGGTTGCAGCTTGGCCGCCGTTGACAGTAATGTTTTGATTCGAAATCAAGTTGGTGACAATCACAACGCCCGATCCCAACACCAATTGGAAAGAGCTGTCTGAACTTGTCAGCATTCCCTGCGTTCCGCGAATCGAAGCGACGGAGGTCGGCGTGGAAAATTCAAATTTTTCATTGGGATGCTTTTGTACGTTGAACCCAAGCTGCCCGTGACGCACGTACACATTCTTCGAAAACTCTTTGTTGGCGGAAATTTCGCCGTTAATTCTGATTTCGGATTTTTCCTGAACACGAAGGATCGAGTTTTCGAGAAATTTTATGATGACGAATGAATTGTTGCCCGTGCGCACCCGATCGCCCGGATACAGCGGAATTGCCGGCGTCGCTTTTGTCCAATCTTTGTTTCCGGTTTGATATTCGACGTTGCCGACCGGCTTGAAGACCGTTGCGATTGGTTTGTTGGCAGGTGCTGCGTCAGGAGATGACAGCGCGCTGTTTTGGACCGTAATAAAAAGTACAGCGAACAACAGTGTCGTTTTAGGCGCCACGTTCCGTATAATTTTGTTCATGCTTGTTTCTCCAATTGAAAATCCCTTGGGATGGGTCGGTTCGATTATTCTTCGAAATGGATAGACTTAATTTTATTTTTATTCTGGTTCAACAGCACTTGCAGTTCCTGCGATGAGAGCGGTACTCCGTTCAGCGTTATCCGGGAAGTGTTCGGCGAAAGTTTTTGGTCCTGAATAATATTGACAACATTTTGAAACGGTCCGCCTGAAAAAACTGTCTGCAGCATATTCTTCAAAAGCTCGCCATCGGGATCGGAGATTGTAAATGAACGGATGGTACGCAGAGGTTCAACCTGTGTACCGAACGCTGTCCGGTTACCGTCAAGAACAACGACGTACATTTTTCCGCGCTCAAGCGGACGGGGACCTTCGGAAATGGTAATGCCCGGCCCTCCGACATTCGTTTGCGGGTACGTGAAGATCGAAAGGTTGCCTGAGAGCTGCCGGTCAATATTCGCCACAAGATAAGGAGATGAGGAAGAGATCGCATCTTCGAGCGATTGCTGCTCGGGGCGCTTTTCGTACACACTGATGGTTACCGAACGCACGTCATACGACCACTGAAACTGCGGGAACGGTGATGGATATACATAGCCATTCTGATCCGGAAGAATCAGCGTCGCCGTTGTCGGGTTGGTGACTCTGATTGTAATATCCGAGGTCGGTGTAATTGTGATATCACCTGTTTTTGTCCACTGGCCACCGATATATTTTCCTGCCTGCATTGCAATAGTGACCTCGTACGTTCCCGAAGGAACACGTCCGCCGCTGGCAGGGTCGGTGACCTTATTTTTGAGTTCCGTCTTTACAGCATCATCTATTTGGTAATGAAATTTCATATCAGGACTGTTTGTCGCGTCAGTGCTGCGGAACAGCCTTCCTCCCGGCGGAACAGGAAAAGGAGCTTCTGTGTATGGATCTTCAGTAAAAATCGATTTCTTCACCCGGTCTTCATCAAGAGTGACGAACGCCTTCAGCTGCATATTCACCCAGATAGTATCCATGGTGGAATTGTTGATGATGAGGGAAAAATTGCTTGCAGGAACGTCTTTGATCGTTTCCGCGAGAGGGTCAACAATGGTGGTGGCGTTGATGATGTCGGCATCAACGTAAACGGCAGTAGCAGTAAATGACTGCGCCTGTGATGTCTGAATCAGGCCGACGGAAATCAGCCCGAGAACAAGCAGACGATATATCGTTTTCATAAAATAAAGCTCCTCACAAAATGAATCATCGCGATGGTTTCTATGTGCAAGCTAATAGTTTCGGTTAAGAATGCTGTGTTGAAAGTCACGGGCTAAATTATCTCAAAAACCGGCTATGTCGTTATAAATAACAAATGCCATAAAAGTCAGCAATAGAACCACGCCAGCCTGCTGAATTCCCTGTTGTACCCGCTGCGGAATCGGCTTTCCAAAAATTCCTTCATAAATCAGCATTGCAAGATGTCCTCCATCAAGTGCCGGGAAAGGAAGAATATTCATTACCGCCAGACTGACGCTTAACAGCGCCATAAAGCCCAGAAAGCTCGCAACGCCAATTTCTGCTGTGCGCGTTGCAATTTGTGCAATCTTTATCGGTCCGCCGACAGATTTTGAAAGCGACGCTTTGCCGATTATGATTTGCCAGATGGAGCGGACAAAAAGCACCGTGGCACTGTACACATCACTAACGCCTTTGGGGAATGATTCGAAAAAGCTGTACTTCACATGAAGCAAGGGACCGGTGTATTTGCTTTCGATGCCGACGCCGATAAGGCCATCGTTGCCGGGCGTTACGGTTAACTCTTTAACTTCGCTGCCGCGCTGTACGGTTGCGTCAATCGCTTTGCCTGCATTCGCTTTGATGATTTGCGTTGCCTGAAATTGATTGATAACAGGAGAATGATTCAGCGTAAGAATCACATCGCCCTGATGGAATCCGGCTTTGTCGGCAGGTTTGCCTTTCAGTACTTCAATAATATCAGCGCGTGTTTGATTGGGCAGAAGGCCGAAGATGCCGTCGGAAATATCGGGAATGGATGACCGCGGCGAGGTGAGTGTTGTCGTTGTGTTGCCCCGTTCAATCGTCCAGTGCAGATCGTCGCTGACGAAATCTACATACATTGCAGTTTGTATCTGGTCCCAGTGCTCGATCTTTTCTCCGTTGACGGAGAGAATCTTGTCGCCTTCTTTGAAACCAAGTTGCTGCGCCGGGCTGTTCTCGACAACATACCCGACTTCGGTTGTTTGCCGGTGATATTCTCCCTGCACGAAGTTGATTCCCCAAAAAATTCCGACAGCAAGAAAAAGATTCATGATCACGCCGGCAGAAATAACGATCACGCGCTGCCAGACCGGCTTTGCGCGGAACTCCCACGGCTGCGGCTCGTGATTGAGGAATTCAGTGTCGAAGCTTTCGTCAATCATTCCGGCAATTTTCACGTAACCGCCGATCGGGATCCATGAAACGCAGTAATCCGTTTCGCCGATCTTTTTCCCGAATGCGCGCGGCGGAAAGCCGATGGAAAATCTGTCCACGCGCATTCTGCACGCTTTTGCGGCGAGGAAGTGTCCCAGCTCGTGGACGAAAACAAGAACGCCGATGGTGATAACAAAATAAAATACGGTGTCGAGAAATTGCATAATGTTAAATTATTTCAGCCACAAAGACACGAAGACACAAAGAATAAAGTATGGCGCTTACAGTGCCGGAATGCGGAATGGTAAAAATATTTGTTCCTGAGTTATTCATTAACTAAAACCGTTCGTGTCTTTGTGGCTTCGTGGTTAATGAATTGAGAAATTACGTTTGAACTAATCAGTTTTTGCTGAAGACTAACAACCGCCAAAGGTGTCCCTTCGGGGCCTGTCAAGGTTTGTTTTTGAACGGCGGAAAAATTATAAGGTTTATCGATCTCATTTTAAAACTTTGACAAGGTTTACTTTTTTAGTGAGAACTAATTAAACAGCGCCCGTGTAAAGCGCCGCGCTGAAGCATCGGCTTCGACAATGTCGTCGATCATCGGAAAACGCTGTATTGAATGGTGCTCCATCGCGCGTTCGATAGTTTCAGGGATCTGGAGAAAAGAGATCGCTCCGTTCATAAACTTATCAACAGCAATTTCATTTGCAGCGTTCATTGCTGCCGGCATTGTTCCGCCTTCGTGCAAGGCATCCATGGCAAGCTGCAAACATTTGAAGCGCACATGATCAGGCGTGAAAAATGTCAGCTCGTGCAATTTCGGGAAATCAACGCGCACATTCTGTGTGCTGATGCGATCCGGATAGGTCAGCGCATATTGAATCGGCAATTTCATATCCGGTATTCCAAGCTGCGCTTTCACCGAGCCGTCAACAAATTCCACCATCGAATGAATGATGGATTGCGGGTGAATGAGCACTTCAATTTTTTCAACCGGAAGTCCGAAGAGCCAATGTGCCTCAATGACTTCGAGTCCTTTGTTCATCAGCGTTGCCGAATCAATCGTGATTTTGTTTCCCATTTTCCAATTCGGATGATTCAGCGCCTGCGCAACGGTGACATTTTTCAAATCGTCGAGCGATGTTGTGCGAAACGGCCCGCCCGACGCGGTAAGAATAATTTTTTCGACCTGCGCGTTCGATTCTCCGACAAGGCACTGAAAGATTGCCGAGTGTTCGCTGTCCACCGGAATTAATTCCACGCCATGTTTTTTGACCAGCTCCATAATAATCTCGCCGGCGACAACGAGTGTTTCTTTATTTGCGAGCGCAATTTTCTTTCCCGCTTCAATCGCTTTGATCGTCGGTTTCAATCCTGCAAATCCGACCAGCGAGCTGATGACAACATCCACATCATCACGTTGAACGATTTCTTCCAACCCTTTTTCGCCGCGAAAGACCTGCGTTGTTCCATTCACACGGCTTTTACAGGCATCCGCTGAACCATCATCAAGGACAACAACGCCTTTTGGGTGGAAGCGCTTGATTTGCTCGCAGAGGACGTCAATGTTTTTGTGAACAGTGAGGTAGGAAACGTTGAACTGATCCGGAAAATTGGCGATAACTTCTAAGCTATTTCTGCCGATGGAACCTGATGAACCAAGAATTGCGACGTTTTTTCGTCCCAAAGGGATTTTCGATTTTGATTGAAGCATGAAACCTGCTGTTGCTGGAACTCTTTGAACAAAAGGTACTTAAATATGGCTGCGAAGTCAAGGCGAAGAAGTTGGCAGTTCTGACGGCGGATTTCAGGGGAATAATTTTCTTGACAAGAAATCAGAAGCAAATTTGTAACATCCCCGGTTTATCATGGAACAAAAGCGAAGTAATTTTCTTCAAGCTTTGGCCCTGACGCTTATCAGAAGTCTCTAATTGTTATTCTTAATTGATCATTGAACATTGTTCACCGCTACCCCAGTGCCGCTTTCAGATACTCGCGGTTCATCCGTGCAATGTTCGAGACAGAAATTTCTTTCGGACATTCAGCTTCGCACGCGTACGTGTTCGAGCACGAGCCGAATCCTTCCTTATCCATTTGTGTAAGCATTGCCTCAACGCGCTCTTTCCGTTCCTGCTGTCCTTGGGGAAGTAGAGCGAGCTGCGAAACCTTTGCCGCAACGAAGAGTGATGCAGATGCATTCTTGCACGCCGCAACGCACGCGCCGCATCCGATACACGCCGCCGCAGAGAACGCTTCGTCCGCAATTGTCTTCGGAATGGGGATTGCATTGGCATCCGGCACGCCGCCGGTGTTCACCGAAACGAATCCGCCCGCCTGCATAATGCGGTCGAACGCCGTCCGGTCAATGATAAGGTCTTTTATTACGGGAAACGCTTTTGCGCGGAACGGTTCAACGGTGATCAGGTCGCCGTCAACAAAGCTTCGCATGTGCAATTGACACGCCGCTCCGCCTTTTTGCGGGCCGTGCGCGCGCCCTTTAATGAACATGCCGCAGCTTCCGCAAATCCCTTCACGGCAGTCATGGTCGAACGCAATCGGTTCCTGATTTTTTTCTACGAGATCATGATTGACGGCGTCAAGCATTTCAAGGAAGGACATGTCCGGCGTGATGTTCGTCGCCGTGAAGGTCTCAAATCGTCCTTCGGAATTTCTATTCTTCTGCCGCCAGACTTTTAATGTGAAATTCATTTCTTCTTGCTCCTTATTTAATCATCTAACTAATTTTTAGCTCATTATACCAATGCGGTTCTGAATCAACCCCACGATTTATCGTGGGGAATAACGCTCACTAAGTTACCCGGGCTTTAGCCCTGATGTTCAAACCCGTATTTCTTCATAAACTCTTCATGCTCGTTCTTGAATGTTGTTCGTTTGTGATGTTCTTCTTGATTCTTTATGTAGTCGCGAACTTTTTCTATCATTGATTCGCTCACTGAAACTGCAAAATACTCATTTGCCCAATCTAATTTTTGATTCATCAACTTTTTTGTATTAGCCCAATGTGCAGATTCACCTTTAATAAATTGCATTGTCTTTGCAATAGACATATCAGCATTTAATGCCAAGAGACAATGAACATGGTCCATTTCGCCGCTAATGAAATCAACATAAATGCCTTTTTCTTTTCCATGTTCACGGATGTGTTGAAAAAGCTGTTGCCTGATGTCCTTTGTTAAAACTCGCTTATGATTTTTGGTGCCCCACACTGCATGGATCCAAATTTTAACGTTCGCCATCGTATGGTCAGGGCTAAAGCCCAATGCTCTTTAGTTGATGTTCACCCCATGCTGAAGCATGGGGTTTCTGCAAAGAACGTTTTCTGTTCGCTCACTTGTAGCTTCTCTGTGTTAGATGAACATTCTCGAACTTCAGCGCTTCTTTGTGCAGCTTCGGCGCCTTGCCGATTCCGCCGAATTCCCACGCTGCGACGTATGCAAATTTCTTGTCGTTGCGTTTCGCTTCATTTTCGTCGGTCTGATATTCTTCGCGCAAGTGGCAGCCGCACGATTCTTCGCGGTGCAGCGCGTCCCGTGCTATCATCTCGCCTAACTCCATGAAGTCTGCAACGCGGTGCGCTTTCTCCAATTCGGGATTCAGATCGTTCGCTTTGCCGGGAATCTTCACGTCGCTCCAGAATTGTTTCCGAAGGTCTGTGATCATCGAAATGGCTTTCTTCAATCCTTTTTCGTTCCGCGCCATGCCGACATGTTCCCACAAAATTTTTCCTAATTCTTTGTGGAGATCGTCAACGGTGCGTTTGCCCTGTGCAGACATGAGCTGTTCGGTTTTCTCCGTGATCGTTTTCTTTGATTCTGTAAACGCTTCGTGATCTTCTTTCACCGGCTTGAATTTGTTGGTTGCAAGATAATCGCCGATGGTGTAGGGAATGACGAAGTAGCCGTCGGCAAGTCCCTGCATCAATGCGCTTGCGCCAAGACGGTTTGCGCCGTGGTCGGAGAAATTCGCTTCGCCGAGTACGAACATGCCGGGAATCGTGCTCATCAGATTGTAATCAACCCACAAGCCGCCCATTGTGTAGTGAACGGCAGGATAGATGCGCATCGGCGTTTGGTATGCGTTCTCGCCCGTGATGCGCTGATACATGTCGAAAAGGTTTCCGTATTTTTCTTCAACCCATTGCTTACTGTTGCGTGCAATTGCATCGGCGAAGTCAAGATACACGGCAAGTCCGGTTGAGCCGACGCCGCGTCCCTGGTCGCACACTTCTTTTGCACGCCGCGAAGCAACGTCGCGCGGGACAAGATTGCCGAAGGAAGGATAGAGGCGTTCGAGATAATAATCGCGTTCCTCCATCGGAATATCGTTCGGATTTCGCTTGTCGCCTGCTTTCTTCGGAACCCAGATGCGTCCGTCGTTGCGCAGACTTTCGCTCATCAGCGTCAGCTTCGATTGATGTTCGCTCGCGAGCGGAATGCATGTCGGGTGAATTTGCGTGAAGCACGGGTTGGCGAAGAACGCGCCTTTCTTGTGTGCGCGCCAAATCGCCGTCGCGTTCGATTGTTTCGCGTTGGTCGAAAGGTAGAAGGTGTTGCCGTATCCGCCGGTTGCGAGAATCACTGCATCGCCGATGAACGTTTCAAGCTCTCCGTTTATCATATTGCGAACAACAACGCCGCGCGCTTGTCCGTCAATAACAACAAGATCCATCATATCGCGGCGGTCGTAAAATTTCACCTGCCCTTTATGAATCTGACGCGACAGCGCGGAGTATGCGCCGAGCAGTAATTGCTGTCCGGTTTGTCCGCGTGCGTAGAACGTGCGTGAAACCTGCGCGCCGCCGAACGAGCGGTTGTCGAGCAGTCCGCCATACTCGCGCGCAAAGGGAACGCCTTGCGCTACGCATTGGTCAATAATGCTTCCACTGACTTGCGCGAGACGGTACACGTTCGCTTCGCGTGCGCGGAAGTCGCCGCCTTTAACCGTGTCGTAGAACAGCCGCCAAATGCTGTCGTCGTCATTCGGATAATTTTTCGGTGCATTGATTCCGCCTTGTGCAGCAATGCTGTGCGCGCGGCGGGGCGATTCATGGTAGCATAATGACGTGACTCTGTATCCGAGCTCCGCGAGAGATGCGGCGGCTGACGCTCCCGCCAGTCCTGTTCCAACGACGATGATGTGGTATTTTCTTTTGTTGGAGGGATTGACGAGCTTCAGATTGAATCTGTGTGTGTCCCATTTTTTTTCTAATGGTCCTTCGGGAATTTTAGCATCTAATGTCATGATTAAAGAACTCCTCCGGCATGAGTGGTCAAAAGAAAATAGATCGGCATAGTGGCGAACCCAAGAGGAATGAGCAGCCAGAAGATGATTCCAATCCACTCAATCAATGATTGGTACTTCTTTCCCCGGATGCCGAATGTTTGAAACGCTGACTGAAATCCGTGCCGCAGATGATAGCCGAGCAGCACGAGAGCGACAAGATAAAACAAACTGTACCACGTATTCGAAAACGCGAAGACCACCAGATCGTACATTGACGGATTTTCGCTGGGGAAAAACCGCGACGGAACGAAGAATGTGCGGAGGTGGATCACAAGAAAAATAAAAACAATGCTGCCGGTAAGAAATGAGATGCGCGAGGCAAGTTCGCTGTTTTCCGATTTATGATTTTGCGCATACTCTTTCGGGCGCGCCTTTCTGTTGCGCCACCATAAGATTGTTGCCGTGAGAATGTGGAAGAAGAATGCGAGAAAGAGGATGATCTCGACTGTGCGGATGATGATATTATGGCTCATCATTTCAGAATATTCATTGAACGCCGCACCGCCGTCGCTCTTGAAGAGAAGAAAATTTCCCACCAGATGTTCCACGAGAAATGTGCAAAGGAACAATCCGGTAAGTCCGACGATAAATTTTTTACCGACCGATGATCTGTAAATGTGTGTGAAGGTTCCCATAGTTATTCTATAGAGGTTAATGTTGAAAGCCATCCCGCCGTTGGTGGGATGCAATGAAATGACTGCACAAAAAAACTTGAATAATAATACGGAAAAATTGTCTGCAAAAGCAAGTTTTTTTATCCAACGTTTTCTCCGATGAATTTCCGAATCGAGAACAGACTGCCGAGCATGCCGAGAACGATTCCGGCGGCAAACACGGCACCGTAGAACCACGGCTGCACGAGAACAATTTCCCGAAGTTCGCTGCCCAGTAATTGCGCGGCGTAATGGATGACGCCGTAGAGGATTCCGGCGGCAAAAAGTCCGCCGAGAAATCCTTGAATGATGCCTTCAATAATGAACGGCATGCGAATGAACGCACGTGTTGCGCCGACCAACTTCATTGTGGTGACGATCTTTCGTTTGGCATAAATTGCAAGTCGGATCGTGTTTGCGACAAGAATAATTGCCACGATTGTCAAACCGATGCCCAGCGCAAGACTGATCAGCACAAATGTGCGCGAACGGCGGTCAATCAATTCGAGCAATGTCTTTCTGTAAATGACATCGTCAACACCGGCTGTGGATTTGATCTGCTGATACACTACGCGGGCGCTGTCGGAATTTTTATAACTGTCGACAAGATGAATTTTGAACGATGCGGGCAGCGGATTAAAATCGAGCACGCTGTGAATATCTTCCCCGAATTCCTCTTTGAAAATTTTTGCCGCCTCATCTTTTGAAATGAACGTTACCGATTGAATGCCGGGAATCGCAAGCAGCCGTTTCTCAATCACCGGGTACGTCTGCTCGTCAATCGGCTCTTCGAGGAACGCTTCCATTTCTACGCGGTTGCGGAACGACTGGACAATGTCGCTGGCATTGCGATAAATGATTGCAAACGCGCCGAGCAGGATCAGAGAGATGGTAATGGTAAAAACCGAAATCGCCATCGACAGCCGCGTGCGCTTAAAGCCTGAAATGCCTTCTTTGAAAACGTAATAGAGCTTCATTTCACCTCAGCGGATTTTTCAATCGTGTATCATGTGCTGCTGATCGTCTTCCCGGTCTCGTACGAACCGAGATTTTTGAAATAGGTCGTCAATTCCTGCAAGTGACGAAGCGCGTTCACGCATTCTTTTTGCCGTGCGTCAGCGTGGATGTCTACATAAAACAAATATTCCCACGGCGCGCCGATCATCGGGCGGGATTCGATTTTCAGCAGATTGATATTGCGAAGCGCGAAGACGGCAAGACTGTGAAACAGCGAGCCGGGAATATTTTTTGTTGCGAAGATAATTGATGTTTTCGCATGCCGCTTCGGATTGACCGGTCTTCGCGCGATGATGAGAAACCGGGTGAAGTTTTGCCGGTTGCTTTCAATGCCGTTGTGGAGAATGTTGAGATGATAATGAGCAGCGGCTCGCGCGCTGGCGATGGCGGCGGCGTCGGTGCGGTGCTCTCTCGCAATCATCTTCGCTGCCCCGGCAGTATCATAGTATGGATGGATCGCGACATTTTTCAGTTTACGGAGAAATTCTTCCGATTGCCCGAGCGCCTGCGGGTGAGAATAAACGTCGCGGATTTTTTTCAGCGACACGCCCGGCAGCGCAAGCAAGTTCATCACAATGCGCAGCGTAATTTCGCCGACGATGAAGACGTTGAATTTCTGCAGCAGATCGTAATTCTGATGCACGCTGCCGAAGAGAGAATTTTCTATTGGCACGACGGCAAAATCCGATGTGCGTGACGCAACGTCATTGAAAATATCGAAGAACGATTCGCGTGCAATGGCGGCGCCTGACGTGCCGAAATATGCGAGCGCAGCTTGCTCGCTGAATGCACCGGGTTCACCTTGATATGAGATGCGGAGTTTTTTCATTTGATTAAAAGTTCGATTCGTCGCGCCACAATGTGATTGTCCAAATATCGTTCGGGGTTGCACGAGCCATTGTAAAGCTGGCATAACCGTCAATGCGGACAATGTCGCTGGCATCGAACGTGACTGTCAGATTAAAATTTCTCACCACCGTTCCCTTCAATCCTCCTGTATCGAATGTGCTGTCGATGATATTGTTCCACACAAGATCGAGGTGCTGCACATTTTGAAACAAGCCGTAGGTGGTACGCATTTCTTCATCGCGCCCCCAAAAAACATCCACGCCTTTGTCGTAGTCGCGGTAGGTGAAAATGAAATTTGCCGCAAGAAGCTGGCCGTAAATTGTTGTGTCCTGAAAAGAATATGCCTGTTTGAAATTCTGAAAAACGCCTTCGATGGTGTGCTGGTCGCCGATGACGGAAGTTGACTGATCCGGCGAATTGTCCAGCTTCGGTGCAAACGGATTGACACATCCGCTTAGCACCACAGCGAACGCAATAGCGGCAAGTCCGCCGCGGCGGACTTCATTTTTCAAATTGGCCTTTGAGTTCGCTCCAGCTTGAATCTTTGTACGTTTCAAAATCTTCCCAGCGATAAATGCTCCACGTGTTCGTATTGTTCGGCGCCATATAGAACGACGCTTTCCCTTTGAATGTCGTTGTGAGATTCGGCTGCGTATGCGGAACAAAGAGAACATAGTCGCTTGTGAATACTGCTGAATCCGATTGAAACGGTACAATGCCTTGAGTGATGTCATTCAAAAAATACAGGTTTGGAGTTCCGCCTGCGTTAAGAGACGCCATTGCTTTTTGAAAATAGTCCTGCTCCGATTCCTTTGTCCAGCGGGAGAACACCGCGGTGTAACGGATTGCCGATGATTGTGCCGGTACGAATGTGTACGACTTCCCGCCTGAGAGAGTATCGGAAAAAAGCTTCGCATATTCCACAGCATCTTTGTTTTTAACGGCATCTATAAAATTGGTAAGCAATTGCGTGGGGGTGCTCGCCAGCGGATTTGTTGTGCTCGGCGTTTCGGGATTTTGCGCATCGCGCGTTTTCAACAAATTACAGGAAGAGAAAAAAAATGCGGCGCAGATGGCTGCCACCTTTAATGTGGTGGTCATCTTACAGTGCAACGCGTCCCTCGAGTGCACGTGACAAGGTTGCTTCATCAGCAAACTCCAAATCGCTTCCAATCGGCAGTCCGCGGGCAATTCTGCTGATTTTGATGCCCATCGGTTTCAACAGACGCGAAAGATAAATTGTGGTTGTTTCGCCTTCGACATTCGGGTTCATCGCAAGAATAATTTCTTCGAGATCGTCGTTGATGCGCGCAAGCAGTTCTTTCACTTTCAAATCTTCCGGGCCGATGCCGTCAAGCGGTGAAAGTGCGCCGCCGAGTACGTGGTACAATCCGAAGTATTCATTCGTTTTTTCGAGCGCGAGCACATCGTTCGGTTCTTCAACAACACAAATGACGGAACGGCGGCGCTTCGGGCTTGAACAAATAACGCAGGGATCGTTTTCCGTGATGTTGGAACAGATGGAGCAATAGCGCACTTTATCCTTCATGTTAATCAAGGCAGTGGAAAGTGCGGCGACGTGTTCCCGCGGCATTTTTAATATATAGAGCGCAAGACGCAGTGCTGTTTTTTTGCCGATGCCGGGGAGTTGCGAAAATTCTTCGACAAGCTGCTCAACCGATTCTGAAGTGTACTGCATGGCAGATCACATTCCCGGCAGGTTCAGTCCAGGAATATTTGGCATCATTCCGTTGGTCGCTTTTGCCATTTCATCCTGCGCCAATTTGTTGGACGCTTCAAGCGCTTTGTTTGTGGCGGCGACAATGAGGTCTTCAAGCATTTCGCTGTCGGCGGGATTGATCACATCTTTCTCGATTTTTATCTGGAGAATTTGTTGCTTGCCGTTCGCAGTAACTTTCACCATGCCGCCGCCGGATTCTGCGCTGACGGTTTTCTGCTCAAGCTCGGTTTGCACCTGGGCGATTCGTTCTTGCATTTTCTGTACTTGCTTCAACATGCCCTGCATATTGCCGCCGATTCCCGGAAGACCTTTCATTCGAAATTTCCTTTCTCAGCCATAGCCTGATCCGCTTTTCAAAATATATCCAAATGATGAAGGAAAATCAAACGAAGGGTAATGGGTTGTCTGAAATTTCCCGGCGGGACAGACATTCTGTCTGTCAAAAGCAGGTCAGACAAGTGGCGCAAAGCGCCATGGCGCCATGGCGCCAACGGCGCTCAAATGTCTGACCTGCTAAAAAATGAAATTGAGACGCTGCCCAAACAATGTAGCCGTGAAAAAAAACGGCCGTTCGGTTGTTTCGGACGGCCGGATAGCTTTGCCGGGAACTTGATTAAGTGTCCTGATTTGTCTAATATTGACATAATCGTTACCAGTGTCCACACCGCGTAAAAGTCAATGTGAAAGTACGAAGAGACAGTCCGCTTCACCGCATCGCGTAACATGAAGACTTCAAGATCAAAAATTCCGCAGACCCTTCGCTTGAAATTATCCATGCAGTGTTGCCTGACATCAATATAGTCAATAGAAAAAAAATCAGGCACGTTCCTGGATGACACTCAATAATCTGAATACACTGCTGTGATGCTCAAACTAAAAAACAAGGATCGCAAAAAATCCCGCATCGAATTGTACGCCTGGATTGCAGGCGTGATGTGGACATTTCTTATTGTTTCTTCTTTTTTGTTCGACCTGTACATGACAAAAAAGGGAACAATGGATGTGGCGCTTGCAGAAGCGCGGAATGCGTGTCAGAAAGATATTCTGTATGGACATTGGAATACAGGAATGGTTCAGTTTCAAATTTCCTCCATGGCGTCAGAAGATGTGCGCGGACATTTAACAAGCTTGAGGCTTGTTGACCCCAAAAATGCGCCCGACGATTGGGAGCGGAACGCTCTGGAGCGATTTGTAAACGGAGAGAAAGAAGTTTCCAGTGTCGTGAATATTGACGGCGTTCCTCATCTTCGTTTGATGGAACCTCTCTTCACCAAGAAACGCTGCTTGACTTGCCATGCGGTCAACGGATTCAAAGAAGGAGATTTGAGGGGCGGAATAAGCGTTGCCGTTCCGATGGCGCCGTTGTCGGCAATCGAAAACCGGAACATGACAGTCGCCGCTGCGTGGCACACGGCATTGTGGATTGTCGGGCTTGTCGGAATTGTTTTTGGCAAACGCAGGCTGGGGAAAAGATCCCATGAACAATCATTAGCGGAAAAAGCGCGCGCGAAATCGGAAAGCGAGTTAAGTTACCAGAAGCATTATCTGGAATCGCTTGTCGCAAGCTCGCCGATTGCTATTGTTACGCTCGACATGCATCAGAATATTCAGGCATGCAACAAAGCGTTCGAAACCATTTTTGGATATACCGGCGATGAAGCAGTCGGCAAAAATCTTGATGAGTTGATTGTTCCTGAAGAGAAGAAAGCGGAAGCGCAAGAACTTACGCGAGCATCGTTTCAACAAGAAAAAATTCACGGCGAACTTTTACGCCGACGCAAAGACGGCTCTCTTGTCGATGTGGAAGTACATGCCAAGCCAATTTATATCGATGGAGCGCAGGTCGGCATTATTGCGCAATACGTCGACATTAGTGAACGCAAGCGGACAGGAGAAAAACTTCATACGTTAGGGCACGCTCTCATGAGCGTCTCCGAATGTGTCAGCATTACCGACGTGAATGACCGTATCATCTTTGTCAACGAAGCGTTCCTGAAAACCTACGGTTACATAGAAGAAGAATTGCGGGGGAAAGATATGACGATCTTTCGCTCGCCGAACAATAATCCTGATGTGGTGAAGAAAATTCAGCCGGCCACGCTTGCAGGCGGCTGGCACGGCGAGTTGATGAATAGGCGAAAAGACGGCACGGATTTTCCCATCTATCTTTCGACATCGGCGGTGCGCGATGAGCACGGCGGTATTGTGGCAATGGTGGGCATTGCGTCTGACATCAGGGAACAGAAAGAAGCTGAAAACAAATTACGGAATTCTGAAGCGCAGTTTCGTTCCGTGTGGGAATATTCCTCCGATGGCATGAGACTCAGCGATGAGAACGGGACCGTATTGAATGTGAACCACGCATTCTGCACAATGATGGACGTAAAGCCCGAAGAAATTATCGGGATGCCTCTCTCTGCGGTGTATACACCGTCGCTTCGTGATAACGTGCTGACGAAAGTGAAACAACGGTTTTCTGCGGAGGATATCGAAGCTCATATGGAACGCAATCTTGTTCTCCGCAGCGGCAGAACAATTTCAGTCGAAGTTTCGAATTCCATTATCACACGAGAAAACGGACAATCGGTTCTGCTGAGCATTTTCCGCGACGTTACGGAACGGCAAAAAGCAGAACTGAAGATTAAAGAGCAAATGAAGGTTATTGAAGTACAGAATATTGAATTGGCAAAGGCGCATGACAAAGCGATGGAGGCAACCAAAGCGAAAAGCGCATTTCTCGCAAGCATGTCGCACGAATTGCGGACGCCGCTCAACGCGATTATCGGGTACAGCGAAATGCTCATTGAAGAAATCAACGATGACGGCGAAACGCGCTATCGCGATGATCTTGAAAAAATCCGCCTTGCAGGAAAGAATTTGCTCGGGTTGATCAACGAAGTTCTTGACCTCTCGAAAATTGAAGCGGGCAGAATGGAATTGTATCTTGAGCGGTTCGATTTGAAAATGCTCATCAACGAAGCGGCGGCGACGGTCCAGCCTCTTATGACAAAGAACGGAAATACATTTGTCCTGAACATCGGTGAAGAAATTTCAACCGTCCGTTTGGACATGACAAAAGTGCGTCAGATTCTTTTCAACTTAATCAGCAACGCTTCCAAGTTCACTCAGAACGGTACAATAACTCTTTCCGCCGGCGTGCTGCGTTCATCGGATCATTCAAGCACAAACATCTTTCTTAAAGTTTCTGATACCGGCATCGGCATTACAGAAGAGCAAAAGACAAAATTGTTCAAAGAATTCTCGCAGGCAGACAGTTCTACGACACGCCGGTACGGCGGCACGGGACTCGGGCTGGCGATTACAAAGCATTTCTGTGATATGATGCACGGCTCCATCGAAGTTGAAAGTATGCCGAATAAAGGGACAGTCTTCACCGTCATTTTGCCGCACACTATTGAAGATTCTAAAGAGGAATCAGTAGTGAAAAAAACTGTTGCCGGAAAAAACGAGAAGATTGTTCCCGAAGGCACGGCAGTACTGGTGGTGGATGATGATCCGACCGTTCGGGATTTGTTGCAGCGGTTTTTGACGAAGGAAGGATATTTCGTTGAATGCGCATCGAGCGGCGATGAAGGATTGAGCCGGGCAAGAGAAATTTTTCCTATGGCAATCATTCTTGATGTGATGATGCCGCATAAAGACGGGTGGGCGGTGCTGCAGGAAATCAAAAATGATCCGGCGCTGAAATCTATTCCTGTTGTCATGTACACGATGGTGGATGAAAGAAACTTCGGTCTTGCTATCGGCGCGACAGAGTATCTCATCAAGCCGGTGAATAAAGAAAAGATACTTCAGGTGCTGGAAAAATTCAGACACCATATTACCCGCGAGTACATTTTAATTGTTGATGACGATCCCGATCTTTGCGACATTGCGACGAGAACGATTGAAAAGGAAGGCTGGAGCGTTCAGACCGCAGATAACGGACGCGCGGCACTGTCGTTATTGGAGAACGGCGTACCCAGCATCATCTTTTTGGATCTCATGATGCCGGTGATGGACGGATTTGAATTACTTTCCATCCTTGAAAATCGGAAAGAATGGGACCATATTCCGGTTGTCATCATTACATCCAAGGATTTATCGCTGGAAGAGCGGCAGCGGTTGAACGGCACCGTCAGGAAAATAATTCAGAAAGGGGATTTTACGCCGGAGAAACTTCTTAAACAAGTAGCACAGCTTATTCCGCGCCTTGCACATTCATCATAGGAAAGAAAACTGCAACCATGACCAAAATTCTTCTTGTCGAAGATAACGAAACCAACCGCGATATGTTAATGCGGCGGCTTGCGCGTCGCGGATTTGCAGTTGTGGGTGCTGTGGACGGCGAACAGGCAATTGCAATGGCACGATCAGAAGTGCCGGCAATTATTTTGATGGATATGAGTCTGCCAATTTTGGATGGATGGGAAGCGACACGCCGCATCAAAAGTGATGAGACACTCAAGAATATTCCCGTCATCGGTCTTACCGCTCATGCGATGAGCGGCGATCGTGAGCGGGCATTGGAAGCGGGATGCGACGATTATGCAACCAAGCCGATTGATTTCGATAAACTGCTGGAATTGATCGCGCGTTTCGTTACAAGGTAAGCGTGATTCCTGAAGATCATACCCCGGCAAATTTTCACTTTGTGTTGTCCAGCGGGAGTGTAATAGTGAATGTTGTGCCGCGGTCTACTTCAGAATTTACGGCAAGTGTTCCCCCATGCGCTTCAACAATCCCTTTACAGATAGGGAGTCCAAGCCCGGTGCGAGCACCGGCGCGTTTTGCGCCTGAAGTCATTATCCGATTTTTGTCAAACAACATCGGAATATCTTCAGCAGGGATGCCGTTGCCGGTGTCGGCAAAAGCGATGACAATGTTCGATGCGCCGTTTTTTTCCGCAACGCCTGCGGTGATTGAGATTGTTCCTTTCGGTTCGGTGAACCGAAGCGCATTATCAAGCAAGTTCGAAAAAACTTCTGTGAGCAGTTCCGCATCGCCATTGAATATCGGAACGTTGTCTGCGTCAATGCTGACAACAATTTCTTTTTGTTGTATGATTTGGCTGAAACGATCGCCGCTGCTTTCGATGATCGAGCGCAGCAGCAACGGCTGCCGCTGAATGTGCAGCGTGCCCGCTTCAATTCGTGAAACCTCCAAAAAATCCTTGACGATTTCCAATACGACTGCTGTTGCTTCGCCGATACCGGAGATCATTTCAAAATCTTCCGCTGGAATTTTTTCTTTATCTTCCTTGAGAAGCTCAACATAGCCGGAAATGCCGGAAAGCGGTCCGCGCAGATCGTGAATGATCATGTAGTTGAACGATTCGCGGAGCGAGCGCAGTTCCTTTTCTGCTTTTGACACTCTGAGTACTGACCGGACGCGGGCAATAAGCTCATCGCCTGCGATCGGCTTTGCCCAATACTCGGTGCCGCCAAGTTTGTATCCTTTCTCGATATTTTCTGGTGATGTGTCGTGCCCGCTCAAAAAAACAATCGGAGTATAACGAAGGTGAGGGATTTGGCGCAGAAGCGTAATCGTCTCATAGCCATCCATTTGCGGCATGAAAACATCGAGCATAATCAAATCCGGCGAGGTGTTCGTCGCCTGTTGAACACATTCCAGCCCGTTTCCAGCCGTAAGGATGTTATAGCCGCTTCCTTTCAGCATGATTTCGTACAGTTTGATCATTGAAGGATCATCGTCGGCGACAAGTATGGTTTCTTTGTGTGTCATTGTGTAGAAACAAGCAGGTTAAACAAATGCTGTGAGAGTTTTGAAAAAGTTGACATTACAGTGAATTAAACTCTTACAGCACAAATATTGTGATCGTTACTGTGAGATGCAAGTGGTCAAAAAAAGTCAAGGCAATGCGGCGGAGGAACCGCAAACACGCAGTCGAGAAAACTAAGGTCAGGCTGAGGCGCAAGAATGCCGAGTTGCTGCGCCGTTGTAAATGATAAATAGCCGCAATACAATTGTGCAAAGGTAGAAACAGGAATATCGATAATGGTTGCTGCCGGTTTCGTTGAAACTGTATGCGTGTCGCCGTCAAGCGCGATTGTAAAAACTTTATTGTTCTCGGCAATTTGTCCATCGGCGATGCGAAAAGAAATCTCAGAATGCGACGGAAGAAATTTTCTTTGGACGAGCGCCGACTGTACATCAATCACTCTCATCATGTAGCCATAACCGATTTTTGCGCCAAGCGGAAAAAGCCCGAAGAGAGATTGTTTGCTTGCATCGGTCGGATTGGTCAAAAGGAACTGGAGAGCATCACTCGCGGCGGCCGGAATTCGAATTGAGCGGACTTCCTTCGATTGATCGTGAAGAAATCCAAGCAGAGCACGCAATGCACTTCGCGATGCTGCAACAAATTCCTTCATTTCAATGTCCACAGCGGCGTTGAAGACGAGATAACCGGTCAATGCGCCGTGTTCTTCATAACAGAAGATTTGTTCTCCGCTTTTTGAACGCCTCGATATTTCATAACGCCAGATGTGCTCACCGCGCATAATCATCAGCGTGTTTCTTAACGCGTATTCATTGTAACATTGAACAAGCGCAGGGAGGTCGCTGCTGCGGAAGCGTCGGACGTTTTTCGATTCCGGCGATGCCGGAAGAGCGGCAGGCGTCACTGAATAGATGCGCACTTCGCCGACAAGTCCGTAGCCGAGTGATTGGTAGTAGGAATGGTTGAACGGGTACAGCATTGAAAGCGAGGTCTGCGTTTTGCGCATTGCTGCAAAAGCAGCCGACATCAGTGTGCGGGCAATTCCTTGCCTGCGATATTCAGGTGCGACGGCAACGCCTCCGATGCCGCCGCTTTTCATGATTCGTCCGCCGATTCCAACTGTGTGATCCAGCAACGTCAAAGCGCCGACAATTGAAGCACCAATTTCAGCGACGAAAATATTTTCGATTTTTCGCCGTGCGTTTGGAGTAAGTTCTTCGCGCCATTTGGAAATAGTTTTGTGCGGGTCAGTAAAGCATGTGGAATAGAGATGCGCAATGCTGTCAATGTCGTCAGGTATAGCGCGGCGGATATTCATGAAAAGAGTTTTTGCAACGCTGCAACGCTGAATGTTCAGCCGAATAATTCTTGTTCGACTTCCTGAAAAATAATATGCCCGATCGTGATATGACCTTCCTGAATGCGCTGTGTGTCGTCCGATGGAACAATGATGGCGAGATCGGCAATGTCTTTTGATTTTCCACCATCTTTTCCCAGCAGAGCGATCGTCGTCATTTTCTTTTCGTGCGCCTTGATGAATGCATTGTTCACGCTTGCCGAATTTCCGCTGGTGCTGATGCCGATAAGAACATCGCCTTCGTTGCCGAGCGCTTCAACAGAACGGGCGAACACGTTGTCGTATCCGATGTCGTTTGCACCGGCAG
Organism: Bacteroidota bacterium; assembly: GCA_021796275.1. Lineage (GTDB taxonomy): Bacteria > Bacteroidota > Ignavibacteria > UBA10030 > UBA8401 > JAJYOI01. The sequence goes on along the minus strand of JAJYOI010000031.1, from coordinate 5,832 downwards.
TAAGATTCGACGTGTCGGTTGTCAGCGCAAATGCCGGTAAGCCCGGACGTTTGATTGTCGGAGAAAGCCGGATGACAAATTCTGTTGCAAGATGCTGCGCGTCGGCTGCGCTTCCGCCGTTGCCGCACAAAAGAATTTTCTTTTTTTGATTGAATGCCTTGATGATGATGTCAATCGCTTTTGAAATATCGCCGCTGCACTTTTCCGCAATTTGGGTCTTTACTTCTGCGCTTGCTTTCAGCGAATCCTGAATAAATGTTTGGCGATAGACGATGGTCAACGGAAGATGTGCCATAAAATTAAAATTTAAGTTTGAGAGTTGGGAAAAATAAATTCGGGTTAAAGAATTGTATAGCTCAAGCCAACGGCGAGCGTTTGTTTCACTTGTGTGCGCGGCGTAACCGGCGCTTCATTGATTAATTGCGCGTTGATCAGCACTTTGACGTAACTATTCACTTGCGCTACGATACTGTTGTCACTGTGTACAATGACTTGATCTAACTTTTTGAATGCCGCGAACATTTCGGTTTTCGACGTGAGCAATAGATTATCATCCAATTTCCATTGAATGTCGGTAGCGACCTGCACGCCTCCTTCAATTTTCGTTTTATTGTGTCCGTTAGTGTTCGGGTCGTTCGTATAATTTGTGAATTGTGAGGCAAAAATTTCACGGAGAGCGGCTCCGGTGCGGATTTTGATCTCAGTGATCGGCTGAAATCCTGCGCCGAGACTTTGCGTCATATAACCTGGATCCATAAACTTTGAGACGGGAGTGGCATAGCTATTATTATCGTATGAATAGCCGACAGCGAATTGCGAGCGAAAGGTGGCAGAAAAATAGGGGTCAATATATTTCCCCGCTTTATAACTGATGACGGATTCCAGATCAATACGGTCGTCGCTCTTGCGGACATTTTGTCCTCCGATTTTTGTTTGCCCAAATCCAAACTTGTAAGAATTTGTCCACGACGTTCGTTTTTCTTCATCATTCGATTGTCCTTCGATGGAAGTAGCCCATGCGAATGCATTTTGTCCCCCTTGTGACCAATCGGAAAAAGAAATTTGTGTCAGGTTCAATCCGCCGACCATCGTATGCCGCCATCCGTATTTTGGTTGTGGCGTTGTATCCACAGCGGCGTGAGCAGTTGAATCTACCGTGTGCGCCGTTAAATCGGTTGCGCGTGTTGTTGAGTCAACGACGACATGTGTAGTTGAATCTTTTGTTGTGTGTGCCGTTGAATCCGCCGTGTGTGTTATGGAATCTGAAGTTGCATGAGTTGTTGAATCGCTTGGGATTCCTTCGCCAGATTCGGCTGACATTGAAACGCCATCAAAATATTTTACCACGTTGTCAACCATTTGCTGTGGGAACGCCCTACATGTGAATATTATGAGAAGAGAAAAAATAATACTAAAAATCTTCATGCTTAATCTAAATAGAATTTTTCAGTGATTGAATTAGTGAGAATGAATTCGCCGTGGAGAATGAATTGCAGCGGCAAATTCTTTCATAAGTGCAGGTGACCCGTTTTTTTCGAGCACGGTTCCGGTGACAATGAAACTTGCGCCAGCGCTCACTTTGCGATGCGCTTCGTCCGGTGTAGAAATTCCTCCGCCCACAATCAACGGGACGGTGCAATGATGTGCAACCGAAGAAACCATTTCTTCCGGTACCGAACGGTCGGCGCCGCTGCCGGCTTCGAGATAAATTAATTTGAATCCTAAATATTCGGCGGCGAGAGCATGCGCTACAGCAATGTCAGGTTTATTGCGCGGGATCGGTTTTGTGTTGCTCATGAATTCTGCGGCGGTCATTTTTCCGGAATCAATCAGCATATATGCGGTTGAGATTGCTTCAAGGTTCAATCGTTTAATGACAGGCGCGGCAAGCACCTGACTTCCAATGAGATGTTCAGGATTGCGTCCGCTGATTAATGAGAGAAAAAGAATTGCATCGGCTTCTTTTGAAATTTGCTGAATGCCTCCGGGGAAAATAATGACCGGCACGTTCGTATGTTTTCTCGCCGTCGCAATCGCGTGGTCGAATGTTCCATCGAGCAGCAAGCTGCTGCCGATCAAAAAGCCGTCAACGCCTGACGCAGTTGCCGTGCCAACAAAATCGGGAATATCGTTTCCGTTGGTCTTATCGGGATCAATCAGCACAAGATAGGCGGCGCCTTTTGATTTCGATGTTGCGAGAAGTCTTTCGTAAACTGTCATGGTGAAATTTTTAATTGAGATTTCTGATAATTGAAGCAACGCTTTTCAGCGCTTCATCAATTTTTGAAACATCTTTCCCGCCCGCCGTTGCAAGATGCGGTTTGCCTCCGCCGCCTCCGCCGACAGTTTTTGCCACGGCTCCGACAATTTTTCCCGCCTGAATATTTTTCGTTTTGATCAAATCGTCGCTGACAACGCAGACAAGCGCAACTTTGTCATCAATCACGGACGCAAGCAAGCCGACGCCGCTGCCAAGCTTTGAGCGAAGCGAGTCGCCTAACGATTTCAGCGCATCCATATCGTTCGCATCTACTTTTGATGCTACAACTTTGAAGCCGTTCACGGAAACTGCGCGTGCAACTATATCGTTGAGATTCGAAGCGGCAGATTTCACCTTGAATCGCGCAAGCTCTTTTTCGAAGGTTCGCTTTTTTTCTGCGAGCAACAAAATGTAATTTTCGAGCAGCAAAAAACGGTGAACATCATTTTCAAATTTCTCCTGCATCTCTGCTGTGTTAATAGAAGCGGGAATTTCGGGAATGTCTTCCAACTTTCGTAATTCAATGTCGAGATTCAGTACGTCGTCTTTGATGAGCGGGGAAGAGTCCGCCTGTGGCGGACTCGCAGCCGCCAATTCTTTGTGGAGTTGTTGGATCTCATCTACAAGCCGATATGCGTATTCAATCCGCTCGCGGTAAGTTTTGTTCTGAAGTTTCAAGTGCTCGAGCGCATAGTCGTACGTGATTGCTTCGATGCGCCGCACGCCGCTTGCACTGCTTGCTTCTGACGTGATTTTGAAAAAACCGATCTCGCCGCTGTTTTTCACATGCGTACCGCCGCAGAATTCCTTGCTGAAATCACCGAACTGCACAACGTTCACCTTGTCGCCGTATTTGTCGCCGAAGAACATCAGCGCACCCATTTTTTGCGCAACTTCAAACGGAATATTCCGGTGGTGCTGAAGCTGAATATTTTCTTTAATCTTTTCGTTGACGATAGTTTCAATCTCGCTCAATTCTTCCGGTGCTACCTTTGCAAAGTGTGCAAAGTCGAAACGCAAATGATTCGGCGCGACAAGCGAGCCGGCTTGATGAACATGCGTGCCGAGAACTTTCCTCAGCGCCGCATGAAGCAAATGTGTCGCCGTGTGATTGCGCATGATGGAAAGCCGACGCGGCTTATCAACTTTCGCCGCAACAGATTTTCCGATTAACTCGTGCATTTTTCCGGCAACTCTGTGAACAAAAACGCCGCTGTCTTTTTGCGTGTCGAGAACATCGAAGACATGGCTGTTGTACACAAGCGCTCCGGTGTCTCCAATTTGACCGCCGGATTCTGCATAAAATGGCGTGGCATCGAGAACAACATACGGAATTTCAACGGCAAGAACTTTCGCTTCACCTTCCAATCCATCGTAACCGAGGAACGTTGTCGTTGAAAGGGAAGAGGTTTCAATGAATTTTTCTCCTCCGACAAACGTCGCTGTTTTTGCTGTCTCGCGTGAGCGCTCTTTCTGTTCTTCCATCAGTTTATTAAACGCTGCACTGTCAACGTTTAAATCGCGTTCACGACAAAGCAATTCGGTTAAGTCGAGGGGGAAGCCGAATGTATCATATAATTTGAAGGCAACTTCGCCGGGAAAAATATCCGAACCTTTCAGATTTGTTGCGGCATTTTCAAAAATTTCTAATCCGCGGTCGAGTGTTTGGTTGAATCCTTCTTCTTCACCTTTGATGACCCGCTCAATATGTTTTTGATGCTCGACAATTTCCGGAAAAACATCGCCCATTGTTTCAGTGAGTGTTTGCACGAGATGAAACATGAACGGCTCGCGCAATCCCAAATTTCTGCCGAAGCGCGCCGCGCGGCGGAGAATACGGCGAAGAACGTAGCCGCGCCCTTCGTTCGATGGAATCGCGCCGTCGCCAATCGCAAACGTTAGTGCGCGAATGTGGTCGGCAACGACGCGAAAGGCAATATCATTATCAGAGTTGCTTCGTTCATATTTTTTTCCGCTGAGTTCTGCAATTTTTTTGATGAGCGGCGTGAATACATCGGAATCATAATTTGACGGTGGCTGCTGGAAATTATATTTTATCGCTTCCATCACCGCGCACACGCGCTCGAATCCCATGCCGGTGTCAACATGCTTTGCCGGAAGCTCTTCGAGCGAGCCGCCTTCTTTGCGGTTGCTCTGAATGAACACAAGATTCCAGATTTCGATGAGCTTTGGCGAGCCGGCGTTCACCATTGAAGCGGGCGCGTTTCCGTTTGGAGTTAAGTCGATGTGGATTTCGGAACAGGGGCCGCACGGACCGGTTTCGCCCATTTCCCAAAAATTATCTTTTTCACCGAAACGCAAAATGTGTGACGGATTGATATCGGTGGAGGATTTCCACAATTCAAATGCTTCTTCGTCGGTTTTGTAGACCGTCGCCCACAATCGCTCTTTCGGAAGTTTCCACACCTCCGTCAACAATTCCCACGCCCATATGATCGCTTCTTTCTTGTAGTAATCGCCGAACGACCAGTTGCCGAGCATCTCAAAAAATGTGTGGTGGTACGTGTCACGCCCGACTTCTTCGAGATCGTTATGTTTCCCGCTGACGCGGATGCATTTTTGTGTGTCTGCCGCGCGCGTGTATTCGCGCTTGCCAGTGCCGAGGAAAACTTCTTTAAATTGATTCATACCGGCATTTGTGAACAGCAGTGTAGGATCGCCGTGCGGAATGACCGGTGCGCTCGGAACGATGCGGTGTCCCTTCGAAGCAAAAAAATCTAAAAATGATTGTCGGATTTCGCGTGATGTCATAATTTATCTGTATACTTCTTTGCGGTGTCGGGCACGATAAATGCAAATTTGTTTTGTTGCATCGTCAATCTTATACAAAATTCTATAATCTCCAATTCTTATACGCCATCGGTCTGTTGAACCGTGTAATTTTTTTGCTCCTGATGGTCGAGGATTGGATTCCAAAGCATCTATTTCGCGCACTGCTTGCTCGTGGGTCTGCTTTGGCAGGCGGTCAATTTCTTTTAGAGCTTGGTGCTTGATTTCGACTCGATACATCAACGTGAATGTTTCTTAAATAAGCGCTTTGCTTCTTCCCATGGAATAGTTGGTTCATGTTCAACCTCATTCATAGCTTTTAAATCCTCAGTATCTTCAAGCTGCTCAAGTATTTCTTCATATTTTTTTATTGGAAGAACAACATGAGTTTTCTTCCCGCGAGCATCGTATAAAACCTGCGCTTCTTTTATCAGCATATTGCTGCCTCCCTTTGCCTTATCAAAAGTATGTGATTTATTTTTCTTCATAGCTCTACTTGTGTCATCAATTGAATTTCTTCAAGCACGTGAGTTATTTCCAAGCATCGCGCAAGATCGCCGGCATAAACAATCGCTCTGCCCAAGTTGTGAACTTCCCATGTCAACGATTCGGCTTTGGTGCGGTCGCATTTCAATGCTTTGATGATCTGGCTGATGACTTCATCAAATGTGTGCACTTCATCGTTGAAAAGCACTGCCTTTGCCGGTTCGGAAGTTTTAATTTCTTCTTCGTTCTCAACATCTGTGAGAACGTCTGGTTGTGCTGTGTCCATTGAACTCAAA
>JAJYOI010000030.1 GCA_021796275.1 Bacteroidota bacterium | reverse complement strand
ATCCGTTCTCTGATATCTTTAGCGTCGCGAATCAGCTTATTGATTCCGGGAGGAAACTTTTTATCAAGCACAAAGTATTTGTTAAACATTGTAATCGCACCTTCATGTGTCTTCGTATTTATCTCTTTCAACATTAGTAAGGCGCGAATAGCAGAAAAGATGGCATAATAGCTTGCACCGACAGAATCCGCAAAATGATTAGTACGAATTAAGTCACGCGCGACAGACAGTTTTGAATATGCTTTTTCGATCTGATACCGGACCAGTTCAAGCTTGATTTCTGCCATTAAATTTTTATCCCTTCTTTTGCCACCGATTCAAAATATGGCGAACGTAGCTGCAAGTTGATTTTTCTTTCATATTCAGTCCACACCACAGGCGTTAAATCAACATTATATTTCCAGAAAATTTTTTCTGCTGCACCAAAGATAATGTCTCTTTTACGGCGGCTGTTCTTTTTTACAACCAAATAAATGTCAATATCAGAATCTTTATTCCAATTGCCGCGAACTTTTGAGCCGTAGAGCTTGAATTCAAGAATCTGTTTCCCAAGTTTTTTTTTGATTTCTGTTGAAAACAACCGTATCGCTTTCTTTTCGATCTCAGGAATATGTAATGTGCGTAATGTTTTCATTTTCAAAAAATTATTTCAATCGTATATGAAGCTCGTCCAATTGCTTTTTGTCAACATCAGATGGACATTCATCCATAAGCGACATGCCGCTGCTGGTTTTCGGGAATGCAATCACATCGCGGATAGATTTTGAGTTTGTCAACAGCATCGCAATTCTGTCGAAGCCGAATGCAATTCCACCATGCGGCGGTGCGCCGTAACGAAACGCGTCGAGCATAAATCCGAATTTTGCTTTTGCTTCCTCTGGTCCTATGCCGAGCAATTGAAATACTTTGCTTTGTAATTCCGGAGTATGAATACGAATACTGCCGCCGGCAATTTCGTTACCGTTCAACACCAAATCGTAAGCGCGCGCTCTTGCTTTTGAAGGATCGGTATCAAGCAGCGGCAAATCTTCCGGCTTTGGAGATGTGAACGGGTGATGCATTGCAACGTAGCGCTTCTCTTCTTCCGAATATTCAAACATTGGGAAATCTACGACCCACAGCAAATTGTATTTCGATTCATCAATAAGGTTAAGGCGTTTCGCCATTTCAAGCCGGAGCGTTCCAAGAATCGTGTATGCTTTTTGCCATAGGTCTGATACAATAAGAATAAGGTCGCCGGTTTTCGCCTGAGATTTTTCCGCAATTTTCGTAAGCACATCTTTACCGACAAATTTTTCTATTGCAGATTCCGCTCCTGCTTCAGTGACTTTAATATACACCAAGCCGCCGGCGCCGAGACTTTTTGTGAAATCAACGAGATTATCCATTTGGTTGCGGGTATAACTTGCACCTCCGGGGACAGTAAAGCCAGCAACTGCACCTCCCTTTGCAACAATTTCAGAAAAAACTTTGAAGCCGGCATTTGCGACAATCTCATTGTAATTTGAAAACTTCAGTCCGAAACGGAGATCGGGTTTGTCACTGCCGTACATTTCCATCGCGTCTTTGTATGATAAACGCTGAAACGGCGGTTTGACTTTAACGCCAAGAATTTCGGCGAAAAATTTTTCAATCATTCCTTCCGTAGCTGTTTGAACATCGCCTTCATCGGCGAAAGACATTTCCACGTCAATTTGCGTGAACTCCGGCTGACGGTCAGCACGTAAATCTTCGTCGCGGAAACATTTCACAATTTGAAAATAGCGGTCAAATCCGGAAACCATAAGAATTTGTTTGTACGTCTGCGGCGACTGCGGTAAGGCGTAGAATTTTCCGGGATGAACGCGGCTCGGCACCAAATAATCGCGCGCGCCTTCCGGCGTGCTTTTCATCAGCACGGGCGTTTCGATTTCGATAAAACCGTTCTCATCAAAATATTTCCGAGCAATTTGATACATGCGGTGGCGTGTGAGCAGGTTCCTCTGCATTGGTTCGCGCCGAAGATCGAGATAGCGGTATTTGAGGCGAAGGTCTTCATTCGCTTCCACGCGCTCTTCAATCGGAAATGGCGGCGTGTCGGCTTTATTGAGAATTGATAATTCAGACGAAAGAACATCAATTTCGCCGGTTGCAATGCTGGGATTCACCGTGCCTTCAGGGCGCTGCTCAACTTTACCGGTTATTGAAATGACGAACTCGCTTCGTAACTCTTTCGCAAGCTGATACACTTCTTCATTATGCTGCGGTCCAAAAACCACTTGCGTTTTGCCGTAGCGGTCACGCAAGTCAATAAAAATTACGCCGCCTAAATCACGGCGGCGATCCACCCAGCCGGTTAATGTAACTGTTTTGCCGATGTCTTCTTTTCGTAACGCTCCACAGGTATGTGTTCGCTTTTTGTAAGTCATAAATAGTTCAGAGTCCTTCTCCCAAATGGAACATCCCCTTGGGAGGGATGCCTTTGGGCACTTGTCGAAATTGGTCAGCCTTAGGCTGAAAAAAAATCCCTCAGCGCGGGGATTGCTAAAAATCGAAATGTGTTTCTGCCCTGCATACCGACAGGCAGGTGCGAAGGGAATATAGAAATTTTTGACTGAAGATTCAATGAATGAAAATGCGATTTCCTTGCAATAGTATTTCAAATATGCTATCTTTTTACAATTCAATTTTCAAGAAGAAAGAAAATCATGCGCTGGCTGTCTCCTTCAAAGTACGCACAAACACTGAAATATCTCTGGTATAATTATAGCCATCAAGAGCAGGGTGTCACGTATCCTTTTTACGCTTCGTTCAAGATCAATCAAACGTGTAACTTCAAATGCCGATTTTGTAATCTCTGGCAAGAACAATCGCCGGGATTGCCGACGACTGAAGTTTTTAAGATTCTTGATAATCTTGGAAAGTCGAGCATTTTTCTTTTGAGTATGGAAGGAGGCGAACCGCTTCTTCGCCCGGATTTTTTGGAAGTTCTTCAGTATACACACCGCCAGCCGTTTTATTTGATGGTAACGACAAGCGAACGCGGGATGACGACAAATTATCCGATGCGCGAGTACTGCAAATACATTGACTTCCTTCATATCTCTATTGATGAAGGACATGTGAATCTTGAAATGTTCGACGAGTTGGAAGAATACGTTGCCTTCGGCACAAGTGTTTGCGTGCAAACGGTTGTAACAAACAAGGATATTGACAGGCTCGATTATAAAGTGCGGCGCTGCAAAGAAGCGGGAGCAAAAATTGTTATTATGCCCGCAGTTCATCTTGAAGGAACAAAAAATAATTACCCTGAATTTTTCAGCTTTCGCGACAAGGTGCTCGATCTGAAAAAACAATATCCGAATGTGATCATCACGCCGAATAATTTCTTTAAGAACATTGAACAAGGAAGCTGTTCGTCGTCGTCATTGGTAATTGATTCTGACGGCTCGTTGTTTTACCCTTGCCGTGTGCTTCCGTACAAAACAATCAACTTAACTGAAGCCCCGTTGATGGCATTTCTCCGCACGCAGAATGCGCAAAAGCTTCGTAATGTGATGACAAGCTGCGACAAACATTGCGGGTGGTATCAATATTTCGCAACGTCGTCGTTCACTTCCGTATCGGAAGCATTTGGAGCCATCCAGCCATATTTTGCAGAAATTCTCGGTGTAACAAAATCTGCAGGTTCTGTGCCGTTGCCCGCAGTTCAGTCGTCGAAAATTCCTGTTCAAATTGAAAATGTCGGTACGCTATAACGTACCGGCATTGAAATGTAAAAGAATTTTTGCGTCACTATGATTTCTCACACCGGACGCCTTCATCAGCTGCTTTTTCCCTCACTCGTGTGGAAAATCCCTTCGCAACATATTTTTTTGACATTTGACGACGGACCTCACTCCCAAGCGACTCCGGCGGTTTTAGACGTTCTCTCACGATATCAGGTTCCGGCAACTTTTTTTCTCAGCGGAATGAATGTGGCACGAAATCGCTCGCTCGTAAAAGAAATCAGCGGACAACACCACGCGATTGGAATTCACGGCTTCAATCACACCCGAATCTCTGCGCTTTCATTTGAGAATTCAAAAAAAGAGATTGAGCGCACGGAAAAAGAAATCGGCGGCGTTGTCCCGATGCAATCACGTTTGTTCCGGCCGCCATTTGGATTTTTCTCCTGGAATACAATCCGTGCTGCTCGTGAACTGAATTATCAGCTTGTGATGTGGACGGTGCTCACGGGTGATTTCCGCCCATGGGCGAATCAAAAGATTATTGAAAACACAATGAAAAATCTATCGCCCGGATCAATTCTTGTGTTCCACGACAATGAACTGACAAAAGACAAAATCTCTCCCCTTCTCACCGAATGCATTGAACGCATTCGTGACCGCGGTTTCAGCTTTGGTGTGCTGTCATGACAGTACTTGATTCCATATTTCTTGCTGCGTGCGCACTGTACGCCTTTCAAGGAATTCGTTTAATTTACGGCGCTGCACGTGCGCAATATGAAGAAGTCTCTCACTATAAGCCGCAGGTTTCAATCGTTGTCGCATCAAGAAATGAAGAAAAAAATATTGAACGCACACTTGCATCGCTTGCCGCGCTTGAATACCCGAAAGAGAAACTGGAAGTTATTATCGTGGATGACTGTTCTACCGATGCTACACCACGTATCATGCAGCGATACGCGCAACAATTCCCTTTCATCCGCACAATGACTGCAAAGCCATCTGAAAGCCACTTACGCGGAAAATCAAATGCGATTGCACAAGGCATTGACAATTCCAGCGGTGAAATTATTATGATGACGGATGCAGACTGCGCCGTACCGCCTTCGTGGGTTACAGCAACGACGTCATATTTTGATGAAGAAACCGGAGTTGTCGCCGGATTGACGCTGCTTCATTACACTTCGTGGTTCGGAGGAATGCAATCGGTAGATTGGTCATACATTCTCGCGATTGCAGCATCTGCAATGGCGCTGCGACATCCATTAAGCTGCATCGGCAATAATTTTTCCTTCAGAAGAAAAGCGTATGACGAAGTCGGCGGATATCGCGGAATCAAATTCAGTGTAACGGAAGATTACGCTTTATTCAAAGCTATCACCAGCAGCGGCAAATGGAATTACAAATATCCGCTCGATAAGGAAACGCTAGTGTTGAGTACGCCATGCAACACAGCAAAGGACCTTTATAGACAAAAGCGCCGCTGGGGAGTCGGCGGAAAAGATATGCGCCTCAGCGGCATGTTGATTATGGCTGTGAGTTTTTTCATGCATGTTCTTCTGCTTGGAGGTTTATTCATCGGGATCAATGCGACTTTCCTTCTTGCCGGATTACTGTTGAAATTGGTGCTTGACCTTTCACTTATTCTTATTCCGCTACGGAGAGTTCAGCAAACCAATCAACTGAAATATTTTTTTGTGTTTGAATTATATTTTTTCCTCACCGTTGTAGCTTTACCTTTCGCGGTTTTTTGGGGCGGCGATGTTATCTGGAAAGGACGACGGTATTAAAAACCCAAGCGAGCGAAAAAAGAAGATGGACTCCGCTCCGAAAGTGAAGTCCATTTTATTTAAAAAACGAATACTCGTGGCGCCCCTCAATTGGGGCCTTGGCCATGCGACGCGATGCATGCCAATCATACAAGAACTGATCACGCAGGGATGTACGGTTGTAGTCGCAGCAGACGGTCGTCCGTACGATTTGCTGAAAAAGGAGTTTCACTCTCTCGAATTTCACCGCCTTCCGGGCTTTGCCCCAACATATCACGAAAAAGGTGCCGGCACATTTCACTTGCTTCGCCAATTGCCTGCACTTCTCAAAGCGACAATTACAGAACATTCCGCAGTCGAACGGCTGATACGGGAAGCAACCATCGATGCAATTATTTCCGACAGCAGATTCGGATTATTTTCTTCGCATGTTCCGACAATCTATCTTGTGCACCAGATTCGAATTCTTATGCCTAAGTGGCTGCGAATGTTTGAGCGGCTTGTATATTACATTCATCGGCATATCATCATGCGTTACACAGAATGCTGGATACCGGATTATGGCGGCGAAAGAAATCTCTCCGGCAATCTCTCGCACTCTTTTGTTTTGCCACAGAATTCCAAGTTCATTGGCCCGCTCAGCCGCTTCAGTGCGAGCGCTGGAAAGAAGAATCAACATGATGTCTTGGTAATTTTGTCCGGCCCTGAACCTCAACGAACTGTGCTCGAAAAAAAACTTGTCGAACAGCTTTCGCGTACGAATCTCGTAACTCTAATTGTTCAAGGAATTCCTGAAGCGAATCAACACACACTCATCTCACCTACGCTGACAATGGTTTCCATGCTCACTGCCGCTGAGCTTAATTCTGAAATCCTTTCATCAAAAATCATACTCTCGAGACCCGGATACAGCACGATTATGGATTTAGCCGCACTCAGCAAGAAGGCAATTTTTGTTCCGACGCCGGGGCAAACAGAGCAAGAGTATTTAGCAAAACATTTTCATGAGAAGAAGGTTTGCTTTTCAATGAGCCAGGCAGAATTTGATTTGCACTATGCTCTTGAGGCAGCTAAGGCATTTTCAGGTTTTGTTTCGAACAATTCAACAGAATCGCAATTGGCAAGAGTGATTGCTGATTTTCTTTCACAATTGCAGGCTGCCTAATGCCGATTTTCTTTCCGATATTTTTGTATGCAGAAACGCATTACCGGTTCAAATACTTTTTCAGTTTCCTGAAGAAGCGTGAACCGGAAATTCTTGCCGACCTCCCACACCGTCTTGAGCCGACAGCGGAACTGCCGATTCTACTGCTTGTCAAAGACGCTGATCACTATCCAGTCGAGATAATGTCTGTTTCAATTTCGCTTCGTCATGAAACCACCGGCAGGCAATTTTCACAACTTATCCTTACTGATAGCGCCTCAGTTAACGAACCGCTCTGGTGGAAAGTCGTTCACGTGCCGTGGGACGAAACGTTTCAAAAATCATTTGGCGCTTTTTTCGTCGACATTTACTTTGAGTACAAAATCAACAATAAACTTCGGCGATGTAAAAACGATAACTACAGAACGGCGTCAAAACGCAGTTACTGTGTCTTTCGCTCTCCTGACCCGCTTCCCTCATTTCCCGGCTGGATTCTCGGTGATACGCACACGCATTCTTCATATACAAATGATCAAGTAGAATTCGGTTCTCCGATCGGAGCTTCTGTCGAGCTTTGCAAGGCAATGGGGCTTTCTTTTTTTTGCGTCACAGATCATTCATATGATTTAGACGACCGCATTGACAATTATCTTGTTAACGATCCTCAGTTACCAAAATGGAAATTACAGCAGAATGAAATAGACGAGTTCAACAATTCGCAAGACAATTTTGCCGTCGTTCGCGGCGAGGAAGTTTCAGTTTGGAATCACGCTCTACACAATGTTCACTTGTTGCTATGGGGAACGAGAACTTTTTTCCACGGCTCCGGCGACAGCGCAGAACGATGGTTTCACACAAATGCCGAACATACTATCAGTGATGTGCTCGATAAAAAAGAGCCAGCGACGGTTGCGTATGCCGCTCATCCTGCCGAACCGGCGCCTTTACTACAGCGCCTCTTCATCGGCAGGGGTGAATGGACGCTCGACGATATGCGCAGCACAAAATTAGCCGGGCTTCAGATTCTCAACGGCGAAACAGGCATTGCACTTGAGCAAGGACTGTCGGCATGGAAAAAACTTTTGCTCGAAGGAAAACGAATTTATATCGCCGCCGGAAACGACGCCCATGGAAATTTTAATCGCTTCAAACAAATCAAGATTCCTTTCTTAAAAATTATTGAAGCGGATAAACAACTTTTTGGCAGGATGAGAACGGCTGTTCAATGCGAAACTATTTCGGAAACGACAATAGTAGAAGCATTACGATCGGGCAGAACTGTGATCACTAACGGCCCAATTGTCACCTTTAGCATAGAGAAAAAAAACGACATTGCAAAAAGTTTATCGACAGCACAATCGCTGATAATTAGAATTAAGGGAATTTCAACCAATGAATTCGGTGCTTATAATCGCAGTGTCGTTTATGTCGGAAAAACAGGAGATGCGGCTGAAATTGCACTATGGGAAATCCCGTTGAACGATGAGTACAGTTTTGAGCTCAACCGTGCCTTTGATTTTTCACCAAGCAACATACCGCATTACTTCCGCATAGAAGCATACACGCACAACGGCGCGGGTATAAACGAAAACGGGTTTTGTCACACAAATCCTGTGTGGCTTGAGCAGTAGCGAGGCATTATGAAAAAGATTTTCTTTATTCTCACTTCGTCGATCATACTCATGCTCATTCGATTTGATGTGTATGCAGCAGAGTCCGCTGAATCACAACTGGAATTATCGTTTGTCACTTCCGGGCTATTGTTCAAGCCGCTTGTTGCAAATACATTCGAACCACGGGTAGGATTGCAGACTGAAATCAACAACAATTTATTGCGATTGGATATCGGTAACTCAATCGATCTGCTTCAATATCGCTTCACAGAAAAAGGCACCGTGATGTCACTCGGCGCAGATTTTTTTACCTTCACACAATTGCGTGGCGAGCAGCATTTTCATTTCCCGGTCAATGCGGCCGATTATTTTTTCGGGATCAATGTATGCGGCAAGGAAAAACTTAGCAACGGGATGCTTTCTGCGCGCTTGCGCATCAGCCACATCAGTGCTCATTTTGTCGATGGCCATTATGACGGCACACGTGCTTCATGGCGCGATAATCGAAATCCGATCGTCTACAGCCGGGAATTTGTTGACGCAGTGTGCAGTTACGAGCCTCGTGCTCTGTCATTACCGCTCCGAGGGTACGTCGGCGCGACATACATGTTTCATGTTGATCCGCGATGGATTCCAAAATTATCAGGATATGCCGGAGGAGAATTGTCCCTTATTTTTCACGGGAAGATAACACCGTACATCGCCTACCAAGCAACATTGATGAAAATAAACAAGGCTTCGGTACGACACAATGCTCAAGCGGGAATAAAAATTGGAGAATACAACGGACGAGGATTAAATCTTTTTGTGTCCTATTTTTCCGGATACAGCATCCACGGTGAATACTTCGATGTCCAAGAGCATTACACCGCGCTTGGCTTTCTCATCAACTTTTAGCTTATTGCCAAATAAAAAAGCCCGCTCTTAAATAAGAAGCGGGCTTTTACCGAACAACATCACTCTTGCATCACGGACGGCTGTGCACACTTGCAATACCAAGTCGCTTCAACTTGTAGCGCAATGTTTGCTCAGTCATTCCAAGAAACTGTGCTGCCCTTGATTGGTTCAATCCGAACCGATCAAGCGCCCGTTCGATGATGCCTTTTTCAATTTTGTCGAGCGAGTGATTAAGAACGAATTCCTGACCGCTCATAATATTGTTGATCATCTTAACAACTTCTGTCTTCTCATCAACTAATTCCGGCGGTAAAGCAAAACGGCCATCTTGTGAGAAAAGCACAGATTTATCAACAACCGCTTTCAGTTCCCGAATATTTTCCCGCCATGTCTGACGGACCAAAACATCAATAGCATTAATATCAAGAACGATGTCATTCAAACCGAGTTCCTGGCTGATTTCATTCACAAAATGTTTTACCAGTAGCGGAATATCTTCAGGTCGTGTTCGGAGAGGTGTCACAGAAATTGCATCAACGTTTGCAAGCTTTTCCGCTAACTCCGGAAGCAGTTTCCTGCGTTCTTGCAAATTTTTCACACTCTCTTTCATTGTAATGATCAAGCGAACATCAACAGGAATATCTTTCGTTGCACCGATACGGCGGGTTGCTCTTGTGCTGATGAAGTTTAATACCTTCATTTGATTACGGAACGACGCCTCTTCCAGCTCTTCGATAAGCACCGTGCCGCCGTTTGCCAATTCAAAAATTCCTCGCTTAGAAGTGTACGGTAATTTTTCAGCACCGCGATCAAAACCAAAAAGCATCGCTTCAACTTCCTTGTCATCAACAACGGAAAGGTTAATTGAAGCCATGGGGATTTCGCTACCATTTGTCGCACTAAGGTGATGAACATTTCGCGCAACTGCACCTTTGCCTACGCCTGATTCGCCAATGATGATGAGGTCCTTGCGGCTTCGCGCATATTTTGCAATCTGCTTGCGAAGTTCTTCTACGGCTTTGCTTTTTCCAACGATCGGATATTGCATATTTTTTACACCATTATTGTTTTTCATTTGTTTTTCCTCCCCTCATGCGAGGGCATAAATATTTTTTTAATTAAAGCACGAATACTCTTGTTATTTTTTTCTTCGTTGTGAAAATAAAATTCCTTCAATCGCTTTCGTGTTAAAAAAACTAAATACAATAAGATTATCAACCCAATCACGCCAACGACTAATATGTTGAGAGCCAGAAACCAATTGGCTTTCATAAAATTCTCCGGATGCAGACGTTACAAACCGCAAGCGGGCATTAAGCACGCCCGCCAACAATAATAGGACTAATATAGTAAGATATTGTCCCATGTTCAACGTTTGCGTGAACTTATTCCACTCAACTGTATAAATGTACGACCATGCATGAAGAATTTCCAGCGAGCTGAAAAGGAGAATCAAAAACATCATCTTATCAATATAGGCACCTTGGGGCGGGTCCTTCTTATACTGGTAGCCAAAGAAAAGAATAATAAAGAAGCACACAAAGACATTCATCTTTACCATGTACATGTTAATTGGCTTATAGATAAGAACGCCGTAATTTGTGCCCTCAAGGTATGGATATAACTCCTTGATCCTAGTAAGGTTTTTGTCGGGGTACAAATTTCCAACCGCTTCGTTATTTTTCCATGCTTTCAGTGTCAGCACGTTCGCGATTTCTTCAGGCGATGCTTCACGTTCTGAATTTGCCGACAATTGGGCATAAACGTTCTTCACGGCAATAAAATCTTTCACATCGTCTGTAGCATATGCATACTTCGGATTGGAAATAAAATTGTAAAAGTATAAAACGAAAAAAAGACCGGTGATAAATGAAGTGGCAATATATTTTGCGGGTATACGAATGTCACGAAACAATGAATCAACAACGAGATACACTACAGAAAAAGCAAGTGCGAAATAATAAATTCCTTTTAAATATTGCGCTACAACCAAAGGGAGATAAGCATTGATATTCGCTAAATAAGGCACTACAAAGTTAAAAATAAGAGTAAGAGTGGAAAGGGAAAAGAAAATAGCGAAGTTTAGAAAGAGTGGTTTGTTTTTTTTGCTTGGCTCATATTTCATTAACGCAAGCGATAAGAAACAAATCAAAATAGCGATCAAATCTGTAGCAAAAAGACTAAATGAGATTTTTGTGTTTAGTATGAACGTTGCGCTCGCAATAGCAATTACTACCACGACCCAACTCAACAATATTTTTTGCCTTACAGCCATATTGGGAAGTATGATATGAATATTTTTTTCTCTTGTCAAGTATTTGTCAAGCAATTCCCGACATTTTTTTTGAATACCAAACTATATAAATGTGCATTTTAAGCGTTTTTCAGGCATTTAAAGAATCTTATTGACAAAACCGTACAATTTCCATACATTTCCACGAATAAAAAGTGACACTCCCCCTTTGGTTACATAGCTCGCAGGTGATGTAACGCACAGACAAAGAATTATATCCAATTCCGTATATTCCATTTGCTCTTTGAGGGAGCGGAAACAAAAGACGGTCTGCCACGGCGAAAGAGAAAATGTATACCGTAATCTGTGGGCTGCAATGAGGAGGTAGAGCATATTCTGACAAAAGCATGGATTCCATCCGATTCACAAAGTCAAACCTGTAAATTGTTTTAATTTCGCTAACAATTAAAGAAGGGAACTTCATAATGAAAAATTCTTGCATTAAAATCCGAAGTGAGTGAATGAACACTTTTTTTCATTCATGCTATCCGTGGTGACAGATTTCGAATCTGCAACTCTATTGAGTTATTATTTAATTATTCATTTACCCATGAAACCAAAGGATTACTATCATGAATCCAACAATCAGTTTCAAAAAAATACGCGCCATCATTATTACAATGTTGTTGGTACTTGCAACGAACTTCGCTATTTCACACGCAGATACAAAATATAATTTAGTTAATAGCAGTGACGTTTCAATCTCAATTTCTCCTTCCCCCACAGCATTAGCAAGCGGTGAAGGCTCATATCCCCTTCCTCCGCCTCCGGCATTAGCAAGCGGTGAAGGCTCATATCCCCTTCCTCCGCCGCCAGCATTAGCAAGCGGTGAAGGCTCATATCCTCTTCCTCCGCCTCCGGCATTAGCAAGCGGTGAAGGCTCATATCCTCTTCCTCCGCCTCCGGCATTAGCAAGCGGTGAAGGCTCATATCCTCTTCCTCCACCACCAGCATTAGCAAGCGGTGAAGGCTCATATCCTCTTCCTCCGCCTCCGGCTGTGGAGTAAATATTTTTCCTTGTCGCTTGTAGCGCCATATTCTACAAAGCTTCAACGCGGCTCTGAGATGTTTTTCAAACATCTCAGAGCTTTTATTTTTTCTTGAGCTGTTTTTTATTATCTTATTTCAGTGTCTCCTACGGCGCTGTCGCGGGCAGCGCTATCTGCGACATGCTTCATTGGTATCTTCTAAAACAATACGACTTGCAAAGTGAAAGCCAAAAAGATAGTTCTCCACTCGTTGCTCTTCATCGTAACTTTTTTTACGACCACTGTTGCAGGAGTTCAATGGCTCAATCTTGATCCGTTTGATCTCAGCAATTTTTCATTGGGGCTACCGTATTCTATCTCCATTTTGTTTATACTTTCGTGTCATGAATTCGGTCATTACTTTGCCGCGCGTTATCATAAAGTCGATGCGACATTACCATTTTACATGCCGTTTCCTGCGATGAGCGGATTTCTAAATTTTGGAACTTTGGGCGCTGTCATCCGAACACGTTCTCCAATTCCATCAAAGAAAGCAATGTTCGATATCGGTGTTGCCGGGCCGATTGCCGGTTTTATTGCAACATTAATAGTGTTGGTGTATGGATTTCTGAATCTTCCCGGAAAAGAATTTATCCTGCGCATTCATCCGGACTATTTTTCACCGGTTAAAACAACAGCATCAGGGATCGATCTCGCATTTGGTCACACAGCACTTTATGATACACTAGCATTTCTCCTCACTGATCCATTGCACCATTTTGTTCCGCCGATGAGTGAAATGTATCACTATCCTTTCTTGTGCACGGGATGGTTCGGGCTTTTTGTTACCGCAATGAATTTGCTGCCGGTCGGGCAGCTTGACGGAGGTCATATTTCCTATACAATGTTCGGCGACAAGCACAAAATAATTTCCCGCATCACATTCGGACTTATGATAATCGTTGGACTGCTCGGTTTCCTGCCTTTGATCGGAGTTACACCTCCGTTCGGATGGACCGGCTGGATATTTTGGGGGATCATTTTGTTTTTTTTCGTCAAGCTCGATCATCCGCCAGTACAGAATGAAGAGCCGTTAGACAATGCACGCACAATAATCGGTTGGATTGCATTTCTTCTGTTTCTCCTTTCATTTTCGCCCTCACCGTTTTCAATCTCAATGAGCGCCTAAAGCGCCATGCAAAAAACGCATTTGACTTTCGAAGCGGTTTTTGGTATCATAATGCTGGCTTTGAAAATATTTTGAGCGCAGTTTCTTATCGAACAAATTGTTACCCTGTTGATTGTCGTTTTTCGCATCAAATGAGCGCATACAGCGCTAAAAGACTGCGCATAATTCCGCCACATGCGGAAAAATTCAACCGAGCGGCTGAAGCAGTCCTCGGTTTTTTTATGAGAATGAAAACTTTAGCTGAACTCGCCTTTTGTGTCATAGTATCTTCATGGCTAACCGGCTGCGACTTTCCGACAAAAACAATACCGGATCCAATGCCGCCGCCGTTTCTTTCCAAAATTGAAACCTCGCTCGACTCGTTAAAAATTATTTCTTCTCCAAATAATCCAACTGCAGCTACAGACACAACTATTGGCATTACTGCGTACGTGAAAGATAGCAGCGGCATCCGATCAGTTCATTACTCTATTATCTCCGAAGGTGGAAATACAATTCTTGCAACAGGAGTATTATCTGATAATGGAATTTCACCTGATCCCGTCACAGGAGAAAAAATATATACGTCCTTTGTATCGATTCACGTCACAACAGAAAGCATCGGAACAAATCTCATCCAGATTCAAGCAGAAAACCTATCCGGACTCGTCAGCAGCACTCTTAGCAAGGCACTTGTACTTGTGAACGTGACCAATCATGCGCCGCAGATTTTTAACCTTGTTATGCCCGACACAGTTTTCGTCCCAGCGAGCGGCTCTGTAAACGTGAAGGTCTCAGTTGCTGTGGCAGATTCTGAAGGGCTCTCGGACATCACATCCGTGACACTTACTTCACAAAGGCCCGACGGAAGCACTGTTGCAACATATCCGATGTTCGATGACGGAAGTGCAGGGAATCAGCCGGTCTTCGGAATCCCCAGCGGCGATGCAGTTGCCGACGACGGAGTATATACCTTAACAATTCCACTCCCTAGTACAACCCAACGTAACACTTACCGAACTTTTATTTTTAGCGCTACAGACCGTTCCGGAGCGGTATCCAATACACTTTCAAAAAAGATTTATATTGAATGACAACCTACCGGCGAATTTTTCTTTTTTTATTTTTCATCTGCCTCTTCTCAACAATAAGCGAGAGCCAGCTTTTGCGTCCCTCGTCGTACGCATTGCGGACCAAAACATCTTCAACCTCCTTCTCTGCACCGCTCAGCAACAGCGTAACTGATATTGCGGTTTCAGGCGATTCAATTTGGCTTGGCACCGGAAAAGGACTGAGTCTTTCAACCGACCGCGGGGCAACATGGAAGAATTTTTACGCAACACCGGAATTTGCTGAAGAAGATGTTTCCGCACTCGCTGTTCACGGAAAAGAAATCTGGGTTGCTACAGGGCACACAACGATGACAAAAGATCAAGGAGCACAGCAGGAAGGAAGCGGGCTCCGCTACTCATCAGACGGCGGCGCAACGTGGAAAGTCATTCCACAGCCCGTTGATACATTCGATGTTGATACTCTTTCTTATTCAACAAACCCTAAAAGCTTCATCCGTGCTCTCGGAGTTACAACTACCATAGATAATATTACGTTCGATATTGCAGTAACTGACAGTGCTGTGTGGATTGTTTCCTTCGCAGGAATGGCACGAAAATCTACCGACAAAGGCAAAACATGGAGTTTAGTAGTCTTGCCGCCTGACGACCTCAATTCTATTTCCCCCGAAGATTCGCTTCGCTTTGATATGGCTCCGACAAGCGGCTCACTTGGCTTGACAGGAAATTTCAATCACCGCGTTTTTTCTGTCATTGCGGAAAACGATTCTACGCTGTGGGTTGGAACTGCTGGTGGAATTAATCTGACAACTGATGACGGGCGCTCATGGAGAAGATTTACGCATCAAAATGAAGCGAAGCCGATTTCCGGGAATTTTGTTGTTGCACTACGTCATCAACAGTATGCAGGGAAAAATATTTTGTGGGCAGCTACTATCAATGCCAATGATCCGCTCGAACGCCGCGGCGTCAGCTTTTCCGAAGATTACGGCGCAACATGGAAAACAACCTTGCTCGATGAATTTCCGCATAATTTCGGATCGCGCGATTCAATAATTTACACCGTCACCGACAACGGGATTTTTCGCTCCTCAGATGAAGGCGCAACGTGGCTTCATGCCGGAACCATATTCGAAACATCAACAAGAGTACAAATTGCACGGCCGGAATTTTATTCAGCGGCGGCGATGGGAGATACAATATTATTCGGCGGCGACGACGGAATTGCTGTGACGTACGATTCGGGAAATCAATTCGGCGAAACGTGGAACGTTCTGCATGCGTTTCAACAAGTCGGCAGCAGCAGCGAATCATACGCCTATCCAAATCCGTTTTCCCCGAACAATGAAATTGCCCGCATTCATTATTCTACCGGCGGGAAAGATTTGCCGGTGACCATCAGAATTTTTGATTTCGGAATGAACCTCGTCCGCACAGTTATTTCCAATTCCGCCCGCTCCGGTTCGATTGAACATGATGAGATTTGGGACGGTACCGATGACATGCACCGTATTGTTGCAAACGGTCCATACTTTTATCAGGTTGTTATCGGCAGTAATAAACCTGTGTGGGGAAAAATACTCGTGATTAAATGAAACTGCGGATTACTGGATGAATCGATTGGTGGATAAGTGGAATAATGAATGAGGGAATAATTCCAGTCATCCGGTAATCCAACAATCCGATTTTTTTGGATTTAGTTAATATGCGCCTAAAAATTATTTTGCTTTTATTAATTTTCCCTTATTCTATTTCCTTCGCGCAGCTTGCCGGAACGCCCGGTGCATTTTCGCGTATGGGAAGCGGTGCGCGCGGAATAGGAATGGGAAATGCAATGACTGCTGTTGTTGATGGACCGGTAACAAATTATTATAACCCCGCCGTCACTCCTTTTTTAAGCGAACGAACTGCTTCTGCATCATTTGGCATACTCTCACTCGATCGCTCGCTCAATGCACTTTCGTTTGCACTTCCGTTAAAACCTACCGCCGGTTTCGCCGCAACAATTTTGAATTCCGGCGTGAGAAATATTGACGAGTATGACATTGACGGATTCAAAACAGGCACTGTTTCGACTTCTGAAAACCAGCTTGCATTTTCCTTTGCAAACAAAATGTCGAACAAGCTTGCACTTGGCTTAGCACTCAAAATTTATTATTATCATCTGTATGAGAATATTTCTTCAACAAGCATTGGAATTGATCTCGGCGCATTACTCCACGTTACAGATAAACTGACGCTCGGAATTGCTCTGAAGGACCTCGGATCGAAATACTCGTGGGATTCTTCGCCGCTCTACGGTGAACAAGGAAGCAGTGTGAAAGAAATTTTTCCGACATTACGGAAAATCGGAATTGCTTATTCGCTGAACGACAATCTTGGTGTCATTTCTGCTGAAGTTGAAAACAACAGCACGGGCACAAATATTATCCGGTTCGGCGGAGAAATCAATCTTGTTGAACAATTTTCTCTCCGAGCCGGCGTGGACAATTTCAATCTTTCACACAAAAACGGAAGCGCTATTGGAAAAGAAACCGCTCCGGCGTTCGGCTTCTCGCTTCGAGAACAATTCGAAGGCTGGCATCCCACGCTCGATTATGCGTACGTCATCGAGCCGTACGGCGTTTCTTCTTTTCATATGATTACACTTTCAATCGGATTTTAGATTATGTGCATTTTCACACACAAACTCTTTCCACCGCAATGGCGCAAAGCCGCAATGAACTTTTTAAAATTATTTTTCCAATGCTCTTTGCGTCTTTGCGTCTTTGCGGTTATAATTATTGTTTTTCTTTCCGGCACAAATCCGGTCATTGCCCAAACAAATGCAGCAACCGGACTGCCGTTCCTTAAACTTGGCGTTGGCGCGCGTTCCATTGCGATGGGCGAAGCGTACACAGCAATTGCTGAAGACGCATCTTCGATGTTCTACAATCCCGGCGCTCTTGCATTCTCGCCGTCAGATGAAATTCTTCTCATGCACAAACAATGGATTGTGCAAACAACCAGTGAATATCTTGGTTCAGTCATTCATAGCGGAGATATCATTTTTGGCATTGGATTAAATTCAACCGGAGTCAGCGGAATAGAAATTCGTGAAAAGCCGGGACCTGCCGAAGGAACGTTCAGCCAGCAAAATGCCGCGATTAATGGAACCGTAAGTTACCGCATCGGCTCAACATTTGGCATCGGAGCAAGCGCAAAATTTTTGTACGAAAAAATCTATGTTGATGAAGCAAGCGGCACGGCATTCGATCTCGGCGCTTTTTATAGAATGAATTCTTTCCTCGACTTAGGTGCTTCTCTTTCGAATCTCGGTTCGATGAATGCTTTGCGCTACGAAGCGACTTCCCTTCCGACTATGCTGCGACTCGGCGGCGCATTTCACGACAATCTCTCGGATGAAATTGCCACAGTTACCGATGCCGATGTTGTGAAAGTCTTTAACGACAACGGCACGCGCATTCATCTTGGCGGCGAAGCAAGTTACGACAATACATTTGCTCTGCGCGCCGGCTATCAATTCGGATATGACGAAAAAGGATTCTCCGCCGGCTTCGGTGTACACTATGCGCCGATTCAGTTTGATTATGCCTACGTACCGTTTAAGAACAATATCGGCACAACGCATACGTTCTCTCTGATTTTTCGTTTCTAATTTCTTTCGCCTTCGAATGTAAATTTCAGGTGAAACGGCGCATACACATACTGTTCACGTCAACATTCATCACGCCATTCATCACTGAAGATGTTGAAATTCTTCAGCGACATTTCTCCATTCACCGAAGCACCGCACGCGGTTGGTCAGCACCGCTGAAATTCTTTCCTCAAGTTTTGAAAGCCGACATTACATTTTCCTGGTTTGCCTCTGTTTATTCGTCGCTGTTAATTCTATTGACAAAAATACTCAGGAAAAAATCTATCATTGTTCTCGGCGGTGGAGATGCCGCTCGTATTCCAGAACTTCGTTACGGAATCTGGAACAGCAAATGGAAATCTGCGCTCTTGCGTTATGCTCTCCCGCGTGCAACCAAGGTGATTGCTGTGGATGATTCGCTGAAACGCGATGCAATAGAATTAGCACACTACGGCGGGGAAAATATTTCCATAATTCCGACAGGATATGATTCTGAGCGCTGGAAGCCTGACGGGGAAAAAGAAAATCTCGTGCTTACCGTTGCGAATTGTCCTGATGAACAGCGCATCAAGCTCAAAGGAATTGACCAATTCATTCAAGCAGCACAATGCTTGCCTGAATTCAGATTTGTCGCCGTTGGTATTTCGGAACATGTTCAGCAACATCTGAAGCTGCCGCACAATGTCGAACTGCATGGGTTCACTTCTCAGAACGAACTTTTGCACTTTTACCGGCGAGCAAAAGTGTATTGCCAGTTTTCACGCAGAGAAGGCTTGCCAAATTCATTGTGCGAAGCAATGCTGTGCGAATGTGTTCCGGTCGGCACAAAAACAGGCGGCATTCCGACGGCAATCGGCAATGCAGGATTTCTTGTCAACGGCAACGACATGGAACAGACTGCAACGGCAATTCAACAAGCAATGAACAATCACGCGGAGAAATCAAAGGAAGCCCGCAACCAAATCATAGAGCGCTTCAGCCTTGAACAGCGCGAGCGGCGATTGAAAGAACTTATCAACGGGCTCTGTGGATGAAAACTCATTCCAAAAATATTCTTTCGCTGTTCGGTTATGATTTTGGAAATCGTTTGCTGGGATTTGTTGCGTCCGCATACATTGCGCGCGTCTTTGGCGTGGACGGTTTCGGAACAATCAACTATGGAATGGCAATTCTTTCTTTCATGATCTTGTTTGCGAGCCCCGGCATTCACATTGTCGGGACGAGGCTCATTTCCCAAAAAATCGGCGATGCGACGTTTCTTGTTAGAAAAATCACCACGGTAAGATTCGTTTTGGCGGTTGTATTATGCATAGCAACGGTAAGCGCATCATTCTTCTTCATTCATGAAAGCGAGCTGCGTTTTGTTGTGATGTTGTACGCGTTATCCATTCTTCCGTTTGCTTTTCAGATCGAATGGTTTTTTCAAGGCAAAGAACGAATTGATGTGATAGGAATAAATCGTTTTCTTGCAACCGCCGTTTTCACGATCGGTATTTTAGTATTTGCGCGTTCAACGCTGGCATTGTTTATTGTTCCTGTTTCTTTTTTCGCAAGCTCACTGGTAAATGCAACGGCACTTTTTATTTCGATGAAAAAATTTCCTGACACTCCCGATGCTGTTTCCAATTCAAGTATTGGTTCGATTTCCTGGCGCTCTCTACTGAAGCAAGCGCTGCCCATCGGTTCAGCAGGAATTCTTGCGCAGATCGTTTTGAATCTTCCGGTTTTCCTCCTTGGAATTTTTTCTACGACAACAGAAATCGGAAATTACAGTGCCGCTTCAAAAATCGTTTTCTTCCTCCTCGCAATTGACCGTGCAATTTACTTTCTTTTTTATCCGCTCATCGCACGGAATTTCAGCCTCGCGCCGGAAAATGTTCCGGTACACGTACATCGCGCAGTGAGATATACGTTGATAGCCGCCGTGCCGTTATGTGCAGGCGGTGTCGTTCTTGCGCAGCCGATTGTCAACTTTATCTTCAGCAAAAGTTATAGTGATGCTGTCGTTCTTTTTCAAATTTTAATTTTTTATTTTCTCTTCACTATACTTAACAGTATTTTTGCGTACGTTCTTATTGCCGGCGGTAAAGAAAAACGGTACTCGGCAATAACAATAAGCATTTCATTGATTCTCCTAGCAGGGTTAGTTGCTGCAACTGCATGGTGGAATGCAATTGGCGCCGCTGCAATAATGGCGCTTGGTGAAGGCGTGATGATGACGGCAATGTTCAATGCAATGAAAAAAATCGTTCCGCTAAAAAATTATTCCTTTGTTTTCACAACGCTTGCTTCATCATTAGTGATGGTTGCTGCGGTCTTTGCTCTCCGGAATTATGCAATGGCGGCAATTCCCGTTGGCGTTGCACTCTATTGTGTGTGCCTTATCATGCTGAAAGAGCTGACAAAAAGCGATCTGATGTTTTTGAGAGAACGGTTAGTGTGAGACTGACAGTAGGAATTCTGAATTCTGATCACGGCTGGTTTGTGCTTTTCCAACAGATCGGCGTTTCGTGGGAGCTTCTTACAGAAGAGCGCAAGATACTTCCCGAAAATTATTCTGCTGTCATTGTGAACGGCGAGCCAACATCATCGCAGCGCAGTGTTCTTTTGTCATACATCGAAAACGGCGGGGCGCTTCTTTTCATTAACGGCAGCGGTTCATCACTCCTTCATTCTTCAAGACAAAAAAAATCTTACACGACATTGCATCCGGACATTTTCATTCAATTTTCTCCGCACGATATGGTTGATGTGTACGCGCCCGGATTCAAAGAGAAAAATTTTCCAAACGATAGTTCAACTGAAACGACCGAGATGTATTCGTCAGGCAACGTCGGCAAAGGATTCTTCCTTGCCATGCCTATTGATTTTAGCAAAGCAGTAAGCGACACACGTTCGTGCAGGAAAAATTTCTATTTTACGAAAGAACGGCTTCCCTCAGAAGTTGTCGCACGAACTTCGAAAGGAACGCTGCGAAGATTATTCATGGATTTACTCGCGTTTCTTCACCACAAAAGAAATTTGCCGTTCGCACACAAATGGTTTTTACCGGAGGATGCACAAACGATGTTCACATTTCGCGTGGATTCCGATAAAGGAAACCGCGAAGAAGTTATGTCGCTTCATGATGTGTGCAAGCGGTATGATGTTGCAGCAATGTGGTTTCTCGACACGAAAAGTCATCAAACATGGTTATCAGATTTTCAGAATTTCGGAAATCAAGAGGTCGGAATTCATTGCTATGATCATCGCACGTATCGCTCACGCGAAAAAAACCTCCGCAACTTTGCAATTGCGCAGATGCTTTTTCACGGAGCCGGACTCTCAGCATCGGGCGCTGCCGCGCCGTACGGCACTTGGAATGAAGCAATTGCTAAAACATTCAGCGAGATGGGAATAACATTTTCGTCAGAATTTAGTTACGACTACGATGACTTCCCGCTTTTTCCGCTTGTTGAAGGAACGCCGTCTAGCGTGTTGCAAATTCCGATTCACCCCATCTGTCCGGGCGGTCTTCGGCGCGCATCATATTCCCGCGATGAAATGAAATCGTATTTTCAAGCGGTGATTGAAAAGAAAATCGCAGAGCGCGAAATTATCAATCTCTATCACCATCCGGCGCATCATTATAATGATGTGATTGAATTTGCGTTTCAACTTCTGAAGGAACGCGGGATCCGAAACATTTCATATTCCGGTTATGCCGCGTGGTGGAAAAAACGACTCGCGCACTCTTCGACAATTAATTACAATCATGAAAAAGATAGAATCACATTTTCTCCTCCAACTAATGAAAACGACGTGCGATGGCGGATTCTTTTCCCGAACCAGCAAGAAACGATTATACCGGCTGAAAATATCATCCAAATTTCCAAATTGCATAAACAGCGATGGACGATGCAGTATACTCCGCCGACAGACATCAGCCGGACACGAAGGTTTGATTTTCGTCATCCAATAATTAACGCGCTTGAAGAATGGTATAAGAGGACACAATGAAAATTGTCATGACTTGCTTCGAAGCGGTTGGAATGAATCACGGCGGACCGTTGGTGCAGATTCTTCAGACAAAAAAAGAGCTGGAAAAACTTGGAGTCAACGTCGCGTTGTTTGATCCGTGGGAACCGTTTTCAAAATCTGACTGCGATCTCGTTCATTTGTTTTCTGCCAACATCGGAACATTTCACTTTGCACGAAATCTTCATCTTGCCGGCATTCCGTTCATCGTCTCTCCGATTTTCTTCACGCAGCATTCTTCACGAACAATCCGCGCGGCGATTGCAGTAAATTCATTTTTGAATAAATTCCGCGCCGGCATTTATTCCGATTACAACATCACGCGGCACATTTGCAACTGGTCAAAAGCGGTTCTTCCAAATACACATGAAGAAGCCGAACTCGTTGTTCATGGGCTTGGCATTGATGAGAAAAAAATCAGCGTTGTTCCGAACGGAGTTGAATCACGATTTCAGTCGGGGAATCCGTCCCTCTTTATAAAGAAATATGGAGTGAAAGATTTTATTTTAAATGTCGGACATATCGGTCCGGCACGTAAAAATGTTCTCGGTCTTATCCGCGCGTTGAAATCAATTGACCACTCGGCGGTGATCATTGGAAAGATTTCTAAGAGCCGTGATGGAGAAGAATGTGTACGTGAAGCGGCAAAAAATAAAAATATTCTTCTGATTGATGGACTGCTCAATGATTCAAAACTTCTCGCCTCAGCGTACGCAGCGTGCGATGTGTTTGCTCTTCCATCGTTGTACGAAACTCCCGGCATCGCCGCGCTTGAAGCAGGACTTGCAGGAGCAAAGATTGTTATTACACCGCATGGGGGAACAAAAGAGTATTTTAAGGACATGGCAGAATATGTCGAACCAAATTCGATAGACTCAATTCGAAATGGAATTCTCACCGCGCTGAAAAGACCAAAAGACAAGCGGCTCCAACAGCATATCAAATCGAATTATCTCTGGAAACATGTTGCGCAGAAAACGCTTGAAGTGTATAAATCGGTGTTGGAACACAGTTAGAAATTGATCCACGAAGGACACGAACTTCCACCAAAAATATTTTCTTTGTGCCTCTTCGTGTCCTTCTTGGATGAGTAAAAAATGAACATTCTCTTTATCAGCTCAATCCAAATGTGGGGAGGCGGCGAAGTCTGGCTGCTGGACATTATGTCGGGATTGAAAGAACGGGGACATTTTGTTTCTCTGATTTGCAGGTCAAAGACTGAGCTTGCTCAGAATGCATCGACGCAGGGATTCGATGTTCATACCATCCGCATCGGCGGCGATTTCGATCCGTTCGTTATCTGGAATGCCCGACGCATTATGAAAGAAAAAAAAGTTGATGTCATTTGCACGAACATGGATAAAGATTTGCGCTTCGGCGGAATTGCCGCGAAGCTCGCCGGCGTTCGCGGAATAGTTCCAAGCCGTGAAATAGATTATCCGTTGAAGAACACCCTCCGCTACCGTTTCGCTTACAATGTGCTTGCAACAAAAATTGTTGTCAATTCAAAAGCGACACAGCAAACTATTCTTGCCAGCGCGCCGTGGCTCGATGCAAAACGCACAAAAATTATTTACAAGGGAATCGAGCTTTCGCGTTACAACAATGGAACAACGAACGACATCAGAAATGAATTCCATTTGCCCTCCTCTGCTCCGCTTGTCACGTTTGTCGGACAATTGGATGAACGAAAAGGATTGCATTATCTTCTCGAAGCATGGCATTCGGTGCATACAGAATTTCCTGAAGCAATGCTTTTCATTGTTGGAAAAGGGAAAATGGAAAATGAAATACAACAATTCATTTCCAAACATAATTTGCAAAAAAATATTGTGTTGACTGGATTCCGCAGCGACGTTCCAAATATTCTTCTTCAAAGCTCAATGCTTGTTCTTCCTTCATTGTGGGAAGGATTCGGATACGTGCTCGTCGAAGCGATGGCGGCGAAGCTTCCGACTGTGGCAACGGCGACAAGCAGCATTCCTGAAATTGTTGAACACGACAAATCGGGGATTCTTGTGCCGCCGAAAAACTCCGATGCGCTGGCACGGGCGATTGGTTTCCTCCTTTCCGATTCTTTAAAATCGGCAGCAATGGGCATGCGCGGAAGGCAGATCGTTGAGGAGAAATTCACGCGCGAACGGATGATTGATGAATTTGAATCCGCCTTCGGCGGACTTGCTGAATCCGGAACGGTGTAGCCTGCATCTAATGTTAAAGAGACAAAGAAGCAGTCTCAAAAGATTATTGTAACGCGAATTTTAGGAGCATCCTATGATTAAAATAAAACATCTCGCAATTCTGCTCAGCGCTGCCGCCATTGCTGTGGTGCTGTACGGTGTGACCGTCATGCGCGAATCGAAAGAAGTAAAGTGGAATTCATTCGATTCCGGTATGCAGCAGGCACGCAACGAAAATAAAAAAGTGCTGATTGACGTGTACACCGATTGGTGCACATGGTGCAAAAAAATGGATTCGGATGTCTATTCCGACGCTTCCGTTGCCGATTATCTCAAAAAGAATTTTGTCACAATCCGGCTGAATGCCGAAAGCGACGAATCGGTGCACTATAAAGGACAATCGTATACGGCTGCAAAATTGGCGCAGGCATTCGGCGTGAACGGCTACCCGACAACAATTTTTCTTAAAGAAGACGGCAACCCGATCACTTCACTTCCCGGTTATGTTGATGCCGGAAGATTTTCGAACATTCTTTCCTACATTGCCGAAAACCGGTACCTCAATACAAAGTTTGAAGATTACTTAAAAGAAAAAGGGGCCAATTAAATTTGACCAAGCTTTCCGTTTAATCCATTCGTCAAGACTTCCCGAAAATCTGATTTTCCGGTTAAGGGAAACAATTATCCGTTTTGGAAATAGGATTTGCCGTGTTGGAAATTGGTCCAGCCGACCGGGAAATAGGATTAGCCGA
Source organism: Bacteroidota bacterium (assembly GCA_021796275.1). Lineage (GTDB taxonomy): Bacteria > Bacteroidota > Ignavibacteria > UBA10030 > UBA8401 > JAJYOI01. Next base: position 10,006 of record JAJYOI010000030.1, on the reverse strand, counting down.
GCTGGAAATGCGATTATCCGACTGGGAAATTGGATTATCGTGTTGCAAGTGATATTTTCCTGCCTATTTTTCTATTTTTTCTTTTCCTTGCGCTGTTCCTCTCCCAACAAAGAAAGAGTAAACACTCAAATCCACATTGCTTGACCTTCGCGGGCAGTTTATTTACTTTGGTGCAGAGGAGAAAACAAAAACGAGCATTTAGTTTGTCTTTAATACCGGGATTGCTGGAAAAGCGAAATAAGGATATTCACTGTTAGGCGAAATGTCGGCACGGAGAATTGTACAATCGGAAAGTGAAGATCATTTAAAAGTGGTATTTGCCCAAGTCATAAATTCGGCAAGACTCAAAATTTCAATTTTCTTCTTTGCAGTTTCAGAGGTTGTGTATTTTCTGTTGGCGGCAGTTTCTTTCAACCAAGGGATTGCGCCGGCCTTCCAACCTTTTCCGTCAATGACAACAACGATGTGGTTTTCTGGCATTGCTTCAAGACTATTCAAATATAGGTATGGAAGCTTTTCGTCAACAGAACCAGCGACTTGTTGCCATTTACATTCGATGCGGATTTCTAAGTTAAACCGAGCCGATTTTAATAAGAACTCGGTTTTCCCTTGGTGTTTATAGATTGTTTTATACGGCACGTTAGTAAGTAGAAGTTCTTTGACATATTTGTCCGCTTTCTTCTCCCATTCGGTGTAGCTAACAATTTTAAATCCCTTTTGCTTACAAACTGTTTTCACTGTTTGTTCAAGGAGATTACCGGATGAGGTCGTGCGTTGGGGCTTCGTTACTTTCTTTGCCATAGAGATTAGTAATTCGTAATGATGAGTTCGTTGATTTTACCACGACCATCGCCCTTGCAATTGATAGCTCGGTTTGCTTTAACAATTTTTACATTGTAGTTCTTATATAAATCTTTTACCGTTTCGGTGTATGAGTTTGACAACATAAACAAAACACCTTTACTTGATAGACTGTCGCAAAGTTCTCGTAAAGCGAATTGAGCATCAAGGTCAAAGTCATCTTTGTAATACTTAGTGAACGAGGATGTTTTATTCAGCGGAACATAAGGCGGATCAAAATAGACAAGGTCACCTTTGCGCGCCTTTTTCTTCACTGCCTCAAATGATGCCAGTGAGATTTCCGTTTTCTTTAGCAGAGTGCTACAAGCCATCAAATTTTGTTCGTCTATAATATTTGGATTTTTATAGAAACCAAATGGTACGTTGAAATGTCCGTCAGAGTTCATTCTATACAATCCGTTGAAGCAAGTCTTGTTCAAGTAGAGCAATCTGCTTGCCTTCTCTACCTTGCTCCAATATTTGTAATCTTCTCTTCGGTCCGCGTTTCTCAGTTCATAAAAATATTTTTCAGTGTTTTTATGTTGTTCCAAACTTATAATAAGTCCTTCAACATTGTTTTGAACAACTTCGTACAAATTTATCAAATCAGGGTTTATATCTGAGATGTATCCGTACTCTGGCTTAACTCGAAAAAATAATGCACCGCCGCCAACAAATGGTTCAAAAAATCTATTGTATCCTTTGGGTAAGTGCTTGAGGAGTTCCCGAAGTAATTGTCTTTTTCCCCCAGGCCATTTTAAGAAAGGAGTACAAACAACTTTTTCAAAGTTTTTTTCAACTTTGTATAACTCAAGTTGCTCTTTTACTGTAAATGCTATTGTATCCGTTTTCATTTCATTCAATTATACGATAATGAAAAACTAAATGCAATTTTAACAACGATGCGTGCCGCTACTGCACATAAGAGCACAAACCACGACACTCCCTTTCTTGAAAAGGGTTTTTGTGGTCGTTCCACAGTCTTTGCCGCGAGATAATTTGTCATTTGGTAGCGGCAAAAACTGCGGTGTGGTTTGTACAGATGTTGTACTTCACAAGTTATTTTTAAGGTTCACCACAAAAAAATGAAACCAGCATCCCGTTTCTCAATTCCTACTCTTCTTTTTGCCGTCAATTTACTCTGCACAAACTCTCTTTTCTCTCAGTCAAAAACTTACTGCAATCCGCTTAACATTGATTACGCATATTGCAACATTCCTGAATACGTTGAGCAAGGCAAGCACCGGGCTGCTGCCGATCCGGTTATCGTTCTGTTCAAGAATCATTATTTTCTCTTCTCAACAAATCAGTACGGTTACTGGTGGAGCGACGACATGTCGAAGTGGAATTTCGTGCCGCGCAGCTTTCTTCTGCCGTATCATCACGTGTATGACGATCTGTGCGCTCCGGCGTCGGCAGTCGTCGGCGATACGCTTCTGCTCTTCGGTTCAACAGCAACAACTGATTTTCCAATTTGGATGAGCACTGACCCGACGCGCGATGACTGGAAAATGGCAGTTGATTCTTTTCGGGTTGCTGCGTGGGACCCGGATTTCTTTCTTGATGATGACGGAAGACTCTATCTCTATTACGGATCAAGCAATGTCTATCCGATTTACGGACAGGAAATTGACCGCATAACATTTCAACCGATCGGCGAACGAAAAGAATTGATCCGACTTCACGATGACATTCACGGCTGGGAACGATTCGGCGAACATAACGACAACACATTCCTCCGCCCTTTCATCGAAGGTTCGTGGATGACGAAGCATGACGGTAAATATTATTTACAGTATGGCGCGCCCGGAACAGAACAGAGCGGTTATGCGGACGGCGTGTACATCGGCAATCACCCGCTGGGACCGTTCACATATCAAACACACAATCCGTTTTCGTACAAGCCGGGCGGATTTTGTCAAGGCGCCGGACACGGCTCTACATTTCAGGATAAGTCCGGAAACTGGTGGCACGTTTCGACAATCAGAATTTCAGTGAAAAATAATTTCGAACGGCGCATCGGTTTGTGGCCCGCCGGTTTTGACAGCGACGGCGTACTGTACTGTAATACTTCGTACGGAGATTTTCCGCATTACCTTCCGGGCAAAGATGCGCAAAACGATTTTACAGGCTGGATGATATTGAATTACAACAAACCAGTTACCGTTTCTTCAACGCTCGGCGGTTACGAACCAAATTACGCGGTTGATGAAAACATCAGAACATATTGGTCAGCGGCAACGGCGGATTCAGGCGAATGGCTGGAAAGCGATCTTGGAGAAGTATGCACCGTTCGCGCAATTCAAATTAATTATGCCGACCAGAATGCAGAGCTGATGGGAAAGCAGTTACATATTTTCCATCGGTACTTGATCTACCAATCTGCCGACGGAAAACAATGGAATCTCCTCGTTGACAAGGGCAAAAACACAACCGATGTCCCCCACGATTATGTGGAACTGAATCGGCCGGTTGAAACGCGTTATTTGAAAATTGTGAATGTGCATGTTCCAACCGGAAAATTTGCGTTGAGCGGATTCCGGGTTTTCGGCAACGCACATAAAAAAGTAGCGAACGAAGTGAAAAATTTTATTGTGCTGCGAGGTCCCGCTGACAGCGGGATAAATTCCAGCGAACGGCGAAATGCGTGGATCAAATGGGCGCAATCGGACGATGCAATCGGTTACACAATTTACTTCGGCGCTTCGCCCAACAAGCTTTACAACAGCATTCAGGTGTACGGAACGAACGAATATTTCTTTGCCGGAATGTCGAAAGATATTCCGTACTATTTTCAAATTGAAGCATTTAATGAAGGCGGGATTGGAAAACGGACAGCAGTGGTAAAGGCGGAATAAAGGGATGGATTATTGGATTGTTGGATAAATGGATTGATGATGAGGAATTCCTTCTTCCATCTTTCCACTAATCCAGTAATTCAACAATCCGGTTAATCCATCAATCCATTTTCTTTTGTAGCTTAGTAAGTCATGTTACGCAAGAATATAATTTAGAATTGCCACGACCTTCAGGTCGTGGACTTAGGAGTTCAAAACCAAAATCGGCTTTAGCCAAAAGCAATCTTTTTGGGGCTAAAGCCCGAAAGTAAGTGGGCACTCCTTTTCCCCGACATAAATGTCGGGGCTATTAAAACCGACTTCTGCGTAACATCAGTTAGTAACTTGACGGTACCGTTTTACCTCCTGAACAATTCTTTCCAGATCAATCATTTGAATGCACTCAAGATTATAGGGACACACTTTTTTCCAACACGGAGCGCATTCAAGTCCTTCGGGAATTAATTTTACTCCGCGCTCGTACAGATCAATTTCCGTCCAGCAGCTTAATCCGAACCACGCAATAACATATTTCTTCAACGCAATTGCCGCGTGCATGCCGAACGAGTCGCCGGTGATGATCACATCGCAGATGTTCTCGTAGCAGAATCCGCGTCGCACGCCTTCTGTTGTCGGTGTGTTGATCACCTTGATGCCAACGCGACGGGCAATCTCTGCATTTCGCTCCGTATCTTCCGGTCCACCGACAAGGACGAGCTTAATGCCTTCAACTTCCGACAAACGATTAATAAGCGTTTCGTGCTGCTCAATCGTCATCTTTTTATTCGGATACAAATTCGAGCAGCCGCTATTAAACCCGACGACAAGACCACCGTTTGCCAAACCCATTTCTTTTTTATATTTCTCGCAGAAGCTTTTCTCCTCGTCTGTAAGATTGAGAACGTACTCATCGCGCTGCCATTTCAGCTTCATTGTTTCCTGAAGAATTTGCGTTCCGTATTTTTGATTAACATGGAATTTGAGATGATCGTCAAGTCCGAGCAGATAATTATATTCAGCTTCTTTGTTCAACGGAATAATGACGCCGTTCTTGTTCATGCTAAATCCAAACATTTCTTTTGCTTTGAGCGTTGCGGCGAACGCACACGCATGTTTTGTTTTGTCGGCGCTCAAAACGAGATCGAACTTCATTTGTTGTAAAACGAGCCAGCTTTCCGGTTCCCACACGTACACGGCATCGAGATACGGATTATTGTCGAGGAGACGATAAGAATTTTTCAGCGTGATCCAACTGATGTGGCTTTGCGGGAATTTTCGCTTCAATGCGGGAAGCAATGCCGTTGTCTGAAGGACAGCACCCATTGCATCAAGATTAATGATGAGAATTCGTTTTCCAATTGGAATATTGTCCACGCATTCCTTGTAACACTCGGTTCCGGGAAAGCACGGCTTGTATCCCGTGAAGCGTTTACAGTCCCAAGGGGATGTTCCATCAGAAATAGCGAATGATTTTTTTCGACGGTGCGATTTTTTATTTATGCTTTTCATTAGACAAAATTATTTTGTTGGAAATTTCTGAGCGAATTTTTTAACCGCAAAGACGCGATGACGCCAAGTTAGTTTTTCAATTATTTCTCATTGCGCCGTTGCGGTAAGCTTCATTCTTCTTCACCAGCGCATCAAACGCAGAGACGACCCGGTCAACACCCAAGTTTGTCATGCAAATATTTCCAATCGGACATTTGGTGAGATTACACTCAAGGCAATCAAGCCCTTCGTTCCTCACCCACGCATGTTTGTCGCCATACGGACCTTGAAGCCGCGGAGTTGTCGGCCCGAAAATTCCAAGCGTCGGCACACCAAGCGCCGCAGCAATGTGCATAGGACCGGAATCATTGCTCACAACAAATGAGCAGTGCTGTAATATCGCGCCAAGCTGCTTCAACGAAGTCCGCGGAATTTTGTGAGACGGATGTTTCATCATTGTTTGAATTGCTGATGCGTCTTCTTCTTCACCCGGTCCCCACACAACGAGAATCTCGGCGCCATATTTTTCAGCAACACGATCTCCGAATTGTGCAAAATGTTCAAGCCCCCACCGCTTAGTTTCCCAGCCGCCGCTCGGATTCAGTGCGATGATCGTTTTGCCATTGAGCCGTTTATTCTTCACCCAATCATCTGCAAATACTTTTGAAGCATCATCTATTGGAAAATACGGCTGAGAAGAAACAATTGGAATATCCAGCCGCCGCACCGCATCAAGATTAAATTCCACATTATGGACGTAATCGCTGCGCGAAGTAACGTAAATATTGTATGCATATTTTCTTCCACGGAACGGAAATCCAACACGTGTTTGTGCGCCGCTTATTCTTGTCACGAGCGCAGAGCGCGGATTACAGAAAAGGTCAATTACGAAATCGTAGCGGCGCGAACGAATCGTGTGCAAAAGACCGATGCTTCCGTCCCGTTTTTTTTTGAAAGCGATAACATCATTCACCCACGGATTTCCACGAACGACGTCGGCGGCGAATTCTTCCGTTAAAAAATCGATTGTAGCGTTGGGATATGCATGGCGTACATTGTAAATTGCCGGCGTGGAAAGGAGTACATCGCCGATCGCGCGCAACTTAATTATGAGAATTCTTTCAGGTTTAGCCACAAACACCGGTTTTGCTTTTTGGAAGATACGTTGGAAATTCTTTCACAAGATTGTCGCGCACTTTGAATTATGGAAGAAGGTACGGAATTCCTTCAGGCGAATCAACGAAACCGAAAACTGATTTCGTCATATTTCATCGAGCAGCATGAAATTCGGATCACGTCTTTTACCGGCAAGCAGCTTAGCGGCGGCGAACTTTTCTTTCTCCGGAAAAGCACATTCATCAAACAACGGGCAGATGCCGCAGCGCGGACGCTGTGCGAGGCACACCGTTCGTCCGAAACGAATAAGATTTGTGTGGAAGGAATATGATTTTCCTTCCGGAATTTTTCCTTGCATTGCTTCGAATGTTTTGTCAGGAGTTTTTGTGCGAACGATGCCGAGACGGTTAAGAATTCGGTGAATATGAGTATCAACGGGAAAAATTTCGCGGCGCAGAGAAAAGAGCGCAACGCATGCCGCCGTTTTGTACCCGATGCCGTCGAATGAAGTTAACCGTTCAATGATCTTTTTATTATCCCATCGTTCAATCCCCTTGAGTTTGTATCCGCCAAACTGCCGATGAATTTCATGCAGAAGTTTTTTGATGCGGCGGCTTTTCTGATTTTTCATTCCGCCGACTCTAATTGCGGCAGCAATTGCAGAGACAGAAGCTTCCGCAGCGTTCTTCCACGTTGGAAATTTCTTTCGCAATTGAATGTACGCCTGATGGCTGTTCTTATCATTTGTATTTTGAGAAAGCAACGTACCGATGAGCATGTCCAACGGATCGGCGCGTTGATGTTTCTGTTGAGGAGTTCCCTGGAGTTGTTCAAGCGTTTCGATAGCGACGTCAATCTTTCCTTTCACGCTGTGTTTCAATTTTGCATCGCTTACAGCGCCATTGTTAATTTTCATGAAAAACTTCGTTATTGTTTTTTGCTCAAACAAACTAACCGAATGTAAAAAAAGAAACACTTCATTTCAACGTATAAAATGACAAAATTCCTTGTGTTCTCAAGGAAAGCTTTAAGTTTATGTTCTTAAACAATTTTCACTTGACAATACCGAAAAGTTTTACCAAATTTACGCGAGCTACGAAACAGATTCTTCAACTTTTATCAACTCTGCAAAATCCAAAGTTTTCTCATGCAACACCCTTTCTACCCCCAGCAAAAAAGGAGATCGTCATTATGAAAGTGGTTACTATTTTGGTGCTGACCTGCGTTCTCTCCTACGGTCTGGTATTTGCCGGAACGACAGGAAAAATTGCAGGAACTGTCACCGACGCAACGACTGGAGAGAAATTGATTTCTGCCAATGTGCTCATTGAAGGGACGACAATGGGCGCCTCGGCAGATCTCAACGGCTATTATGCAATCCTTAACGTACCTCCGGGGACATACAAAGTTCGTATCTCTTTGTTGGGATACGCCACAACAACAATTGAAAATGTTCGTGTCAACATAGACCAAACGACCAATTTAGATGTCTCAATGACACAGGCAAACATCACCACAAAAGAAGTGGTGGTTGTTGCCCAGCGGCCGGTCGTCCAGAAAGACGTATCGGCAAGCACGACAAACCTTTCTTCCAGCGACATCCAAAACCTACCCGCAATCAATACAATTTCCAATGTCATGGGATTGCAAGCGGGTGTGCAAATCAATTCAACGACCGGTGATCTTGTAATTCGCGGCGGCGGTGGCGATCAAACGGCGTTCATGCTGGATGGAAATATCATGCGCGATGAGCGAAATAACACACCATACCTCGGCATCAGTCTCAGTTCTGTTAAGGATATTCAAATTCAGACCGGCGGGTTCAATGCCGAATATGGAAACATTCGCTCCGGTATTGTGAATGTGATTACAAAAGATGGAAGTACTTCAAAATATACATTTACCATGATTGGGCGGTACAGTCCCCCGCAACAAAAACATTTCGGACCATCTCCGAACGATCCGAATTCATACTGGATCCGACCGTTCGTTGATCCCACTGTTGCTTGGACGGGAACCGGAGATGATAAAAATCCGGGACCGTGGGATCAATTTACACGTCATCAATATCCATACTTCCAAGGTTGGAATGCAGTTTCGGCAGCTACGTTAGTAGACAACAATCCGAACAACGACCTCACTCCGGCCGCAGCTCAGCAATTGTTTCTCTGGCAGCATCGAAGATTCTTGGACATCAACAAACCTGATTATGATATTGATGCAAGCTTTGGAGGACCTGTGCCGTACGGCGAGACATTAGGGAACCTGCGGTTCTTCGCATCGTATCGTGGCACAACGAGCCAATATCTTGTTCCGCTGTCGAAAGACGCTTATACAGATTACAATGCGCAACTGAAAATAACTTCAGACATAGGCTCGGGGATGAAGCTTGTCATCGAAGGATTGAATGGACAATCTGCCGGAACGAATAACAACAACTCCGGACTGGCTGGCGTGTTCACATCCCCGCAAAGCATCGCGAGCAATCTTTATGAAGTGAGTTATATTGATGCCAGAATTTTTGCAACGGATTATTGGGCGCCAACTACCATTATCAGGAATATGCTTGGCGCGAAATTCACACAGGTGCTGACGCCGGAAACTTTCTATGAAGTTGCTTCCAACGTTTTTACTACTCATTATAATACCGACCCGGGGCGAAACAGAAATATTACTCCTCTCTATGTATTTGGAAACGCGGACTCTGTCGACGAAGCGCCGTTCGGTTATCAACCGCAGCCAAGCACAGGCATCAACGGGTTGCGCATGGGGGTCGGCTTCAGCAATTCGCGCGACACAAGTTATGTCGCCGTTTGGACAAACCGCTTCGATATTACAAGCCAAATTGACCGCTACGACCAATTCAAAGCCGGAGCAGAATTTGTCTATATTGATAACAATGTAAACTATGGTTCAGTGGACGTATTCCTTCCAAGTGGCCGTTCCCGTTCGTACTGGCATACATATCCAAAACGTGCCGCTGCCTATGTGCAGGACAAAATCGAATTCCAGGGAATGATTGCGAACCTCGGCGTCCGTCTTGATTATTCTCATGCCGGCGGATACTGGTATAATTACAGCACGTACGATCCTGCCTTCACCGGCGATCTCTCACTCGGCATGGACACCCTGCTGGCGCATGTGCCAACAAAGCAGATTTGGAATTTAAGCCCGCGCTTGGGAGTATCATTCCCGATCACCGACAATTCCAAACTGTATTTTAATTACGGACATTTTCGTTCGATGCCGACGCCTGAAAATTTGTATTTAATCCGTCGATATTCCGATAACAATCAAGTCGTCCGTGTTGCGGACCCGAACGCTCCTCTACCAAAAACAGTAGCGTACGAACTTGGCTACGAACAAAACCTGTTCGATCAGTTTCTCCTCCATCTTGCAGGCTATTACAAAGACGTCAGCGACGAAGCGACAACGACAGAGTATATCAGCAAAGATGGGAAAATTGATTATTCAAAATCTGTTCCGAACCTTTACGAAGATATTCGCGGCTTCGAGCTTTCACTGTCAAAAAACCGCGGAGACTGGGTTCAAGGTTTTGTGAATTATACATATCAGGTTTCATCGAGCGGCAGATTCGGCTGGTCAACATATTACCAGGATCCATTACAGGAGAATTCGTACATCAACGATCCGTTAAATATACAGAACGATCTCTATCAGTCGAAACCTGTTCCCACACCGAAATCACGGTAATCTCCCGGCTG
>JAJYOI010000109.1 GCA_021796275.1 Bacteroidota bacterium | reverse complement strand
TGGTCTTCCTGATTTGCCGACGTTGGAATGGAGTCTACACTTGCAGGGTGAGCAAGAACTTTGTTTTCCGACACGAGCGATGCCGCTGTGTACTGCGCGATCATCATTCCGGAATTTAATCCGGCATTTTCAGTAAGGAAGCGGGGAAGTCCGCTGAGCGAGCCGTTCACCATTCGTTCCGTGCGCCGTTCTGAAATGTTAGCGAATTCCGACAACGCAATCGCGGCAAAATCCATTGCAAGTGCAATCGGTTGTCCGTGAAAATTTCCCCCTTCAAGATGCTGTTTTTCGTTTGGGAAAATGAGCGGATTGTCGTTCGCTGAATTGATTTCCGTCGCGACAGTTTGTTCTACATAACGCAGAGCGTCACGGGAAGCGCCGTGAACTTGCGGAACACATCGCAGTGAATACGCATCCTGCACGCGGTCATGATTGTGGCGATGCGATTCCCGGATTTCGCTTCCGCGGAGAAGCATGCGAAGGTTTTTTGCAGAGTCAAGCTGGCCTTGGTACGGACGCAGCTTGTGAATGCGTTCATCGAATGCAGTGTCGGTTCCTTTCAATGCTTCAACGCTCAACGCTGCGGCAATGTCGGCTAAGGCGCATAATTGTTTTGCTTCATGTATGATCAACGCAGCAAAGGCTGTCATCATTTGCGTTCCGTTGATCAATGCCAGTCCTTCTTTCGCAGTTAAGCGCAGTGGTTTCAAGCGGGCGCGTTTGAGAGAGATTTTAGAAGATTCAGGTTTGAGGTTAGAGGTTTGAAAGCTGTGAAACTTTGAACTTTGAACCTTGAACTTATAACTTCTTCCTTTCCCCATCATCGCCAGCACAAGATGCGCAAGCTGCACGAGGTCGCCGCTCGAACCGACGGAGCCTTGCGACGGAATGACAGGAACGATGCCGGCATTGAAAAACTTTGTGATGAACTCTACTGTTTCCGGTTTGATTCCTGAATATCCTTTTGCAAGCGCATTCACGCGCAAAATCATCATCGCGCGGACAACTTCAACTGGCAGCGGTTCGCCTGCACCTGCCGCGTGGCTCTTGATTAGATTTTCCTGCAGTTCTTCAATTTTATCGAGCGGTATGTGCACATTGCTGAATTCTCCGAATCCGGTCGTGACGCCGTAAATGATTTCGTGCTTGGCAAGCCATTCTTCAATCAACGCGCGCGAACGCCGCATTGCCCGGCGCGACGTCGAAGCGACAGAAATGTGCGACGGTTCGGTTGAAGCACGATAGATGTTTTCTATCGTGAGCGTGTTTCCATCTAATTGAATGTGAATCACAACGGGTCTGCCAGTTGATTGGAAAAATTTTCAACAATGTACCAAGGGAATTGATGACTTGCAAGCTATTGCTACTCTCTACAAAATCGAGTATTTTTTGCCTATGAAAATTTCATCCCTGTTTCACCATCGGCACATTGCCCCTCGTTGGACATTCACGACGCAAGGAATTCTTTGGCGGTTGTTGTTTTCTGATACAAATTTTATTGTCGGTGAAGACCGCGATACGGAGAAAAAATCCGTGACATTCTTTTGTTTGAATGCGCAGAACGGCGATGCGTTGTGGAAAGACATTTCGTACGATGAGGCGTGGTGGATCGGTATTGAAGCTGTTGTGCATGATCGTTTGTATTTGCATGGTTTTCGCAAACCCGATATGCCCGAACATAGTAAGATCATCGCTGTTGATTTGGGGACGGGAAAGGTGCTGTGGCGAAACGATTATTATTCTTTTCTCTTCGCCACGCCGGACACGGTTATTGTTTTCCGCGATTTGTTCGAGCAAAGAATGTTTTATGAATTGAATGCCGCGACCGGTGAACTTATCGCTGAAATGAAGGATCGCCCTGCCGATGCGTACGAAGTAAAAGAAGGGAATCACGGGCGCACAGATTTTCTTTTCCCCCACGTGTTGAGCGGCGATGACGAAAATGTGTCCCTTCGGAAATTGATTGAAAAGAGCACGCACGAAGAAGAAATTCGCAGCGACATTGAATATGCCCGATCGAACGGAAAAGCGATTGTGAATTTTCATGTCGTTGTGAAATCAGCCTCAGAAGCAGCGCGGGAGATTCTTCAAAACCGGCTGTATGTTTTGGATGAACGGACCGGTAAAGAATTGTATGCGGAGGTAGTGAATGCGGAGACGCCGGCTGCGGTTCCCGATTCTTTTTTTATCGACCGGTCAATCGTATATTTCATCAAGGAACGAAAAACTCTTGTTGCATTAGACTTCGAGCACGGTGTACTATGAAATCAATTTCCTGTAAAAGTGTTGATGTGTTTACTGCGGTTCCTCATAAAGGGAACCCTGCCGGCGTTGTGACAACATCGCGAGGGTTGAGTGTGGCAGAAATGCAGACAGTTGCGATGAAGATGAATTTTTCTGAGACGGTCTTCGTTCTTCCGCCAAAGAAACACAGCGCCGATGTCCGGCTCCGCTGGTTCACGCCGACGAATGAAGTGCCGCTCTGCGGCCATGCGACCGTTGCGGCATTTCATGCGTTGGCGGAAGAGAATCTTTTCGGAATGAAGGAGGACGGCACATTTTCTTTTCGTGTCGAAACAGCATCGGGAATTCTTCCCGTCGAAGTGAGAAAGGAAAATCGCAAAGCACGAGTGAAGTTCGGGCTTCCGCTGCCGCTGTTCAAGGCTCGTCATGATATGATTCAGTACGATTTCGCTCACACGCTTAGAATTGAGAATGGGGCATTCGGTCCGTATCATTTTCCAACTGTGATAAGCGGCGGAAATATTTTCTTCCCCGTCCGCCGCCTTTCAACACTTTTTGAAATGCAGCCTCAATTTGATAGGTTAGGAACAATGTTAAAGCAGCGAAGGTTGATGGGCGCTTGTGTCTTTTCTGTTGAAACGATCGATCGTCAATCAACATTTCACTCGCGCTATTTTGCGCCGAATGACGGCATCAATGAAGATCCTGTTACAGGTTCAACGAACGGACCGTTGGGTGTGTACATGGTTCAGTACGGCGTTGTCCCGGCGAAAGATGATACGGTAGAAATGGTTGGCGAGCAAGGCGACGTGATCGGGAAAAACGGGCGCGTGTCTGTTGAAGTGAAAATTTCCCGTAAACATCCTTCTGCCGTTTCCATCGCCGGCAGTGCAATAACATTTGACGAAAAGACCATTGAAGTATAACGCCGCTGAAATACTGCAGAGCGTTCAGCCGTTCGTTTTTTCTCACTATAACGTAGTATTCCTATGACCGTGACGAACAGTGTTTTCACAATTCTGCTCATTCTTTCTTTTATTGCGTTCGGAATCAGCGTGCGAAGATTGATCAACGATCTTGCCGTTGGCAAGCCTGACGCCCGATTCGACAACATCGGTGAACGGCTGAAACGCGTTGTCAGCATTGCGCTGGCGCAGAAAAAATTATTGCGCGAACCGCTTGCGGGCATTCTTCATCTTGCAATTTTTTGGGGATTTGCTGCGCTGATTGCCGCTGTGGTGGAATCTATCGGCGAAGGACTGGCGGGACATTTTTCGCTGGCATTTCTCGGCAAAACGTACAGCGTCGTAACATTTTCACAGGAAATATTTTGCGTGCTCGTGATGGTTGCAGTTGTGCTTGCGCTCTGGCGCAGATTTATTACACGAGTGAAACGCCTGCAGGTTGACAAGCACGGCAGCCTTGATGCCGTGTTGATTCTTGCCTGGATTTTTCTGATTGTGTCGTCGCTTCTTCTGCAGAATGCCGCGCGAATTTCTCTCGGGCAATACCACGCGGGAATTCACTATCCCGTTTCTTCGAATATGGCGGCGATATTTTCCGGCGGAGAATCCGCACATGCGTGGGAACAAGTTTTTTGGTGGACGCATATCACCCTTGTCCTTGGATTCTTAAATTATCTTCCGTTTTCAAAACATCTTCACGTTCTCACGTCGATTCCAAATGTTTACTTTTCGAATCTTAAACCGCGCGGAGCGTTGAAGCCGCTGAATCTCAACGATGAAACCGTGACGAAATTCGGCGCAACCGATATAGACGACCTGACATGGAAGCAGCTTCTCGACGGTTACACGTGTACGGAATGCGGGCGCTGTGATTCGGTTTGCCCTGCGCTCAATACCGGCAAGCCGCTTTCGCCGCGGAAAATTATCACGGATACCCGCCATCGTACAATGGAAAAAGCGCCGCTGCTTGCCGCCGGTATTGTGCAAAATGAATCGAATGCCGGAATATTTTCGCACACACTGCTCGACAATTTTATTTCCGAAGACGAACTCTGGGCGTGTACGACCTGCATGGCGTGTGTTCAGGAATGCCCGGTGATGATTGAACATGTTGACGAGATTGTTGAACTGCGACGCGGGTTGGTGCTGAACGAATCCCGCTTTCCGGCAGAAGCGCGTGTGCCGTTCGAAAACCTCGAACGTAATTTCACGCCGTGGGGATTCAGCCATTCCACGCGCGCAGACTGGGCGCAGGGACTGGATATCAAAACAATGGCGGAGAAAAGCGATATTGATGTGCTCTTTTGGGTCGGCTGTGCCGGTGCGTACGATCAACGCTACCGGAAAGTTGTTCAGGCATTTTCGCGGCTGATGAAACACGCCGGCATTTCATTTGCAATTCTCGGGACGGAAGAAAAATGTACCGGCGATCCTGCCCGCCGTTTGGGAAATGAATACCTCGCGCAGATGCTCATCGTGGAAAATGTCGAAACACTGAATCGCTATAACGTAAAAAAAATCGTGACGACGTGCCCGCATTGTTTTCACACATTGAAGAAAGAATATCCGCAGTTCGGCGGGAATTATGATGTGATGCATCACGCGGAATTTTTGCAGCAGCTTGTTGAGTCGGGGAAGATCAAAATCTCTAACTCTAAATCATTAACGCTCACGTATCACGATTCATGTTATCTTGCCCGATACAATAATGTCATTGATCCTCCCCGCGGTGTTCTTGGTGCAATTCCGGGAGTAACCATTGTCGAAATGGAGCGCTCAAAAGACCGTGGATTTTGCTGCGGCGCAGGCGGCGGCAGAATGTGGCTTGAAGAAAAGCAAGGCAAGCGCATCAACATTGAACGGACAGAAGAAGCACTTGCCACGCATGCAGAGACCATCGGCACGGCGTGCCCGTTTTGCATGACGATGATGAGCGACGGCGTGAAAGCAAAAGAAGCGGGCGACAGTGTGCAGGTCAAAGATATTGCGGAGTTGTTGTGGGAAGCTGTCGAAGCGTAATCGTAAGAACGGGGGTGACCAGTTCAGCCCTTCGGCAATGAAATAACAAACGTCGCTCCTTTTCCTTCCGTAGAATCCGCTTTGATTGTTCCACCGTGAGCTTCAACAATATTCTTGCAGATTGCCAAGCCTAATCCGGTTCCTTCATTCAACGAACGTTTGCTGCGCGTTACGCTTTTGTATGCGGTGAATAAATCCGGTAATTGGCTTTTAGGAATTCCCACGCCGGTATCGGCGATGCTCATCATGATGCGCTCGCCGGTTTGCCACGTGCGCACATGAACGCCGGAATTTTCCGGAGAGAACTTGATCGCGTTATGAAAGAGATTGGTGATGACCTGACGGAATTTCATCGGGTCGAGCGGAAGGGAAGGCAGCGCCGGATCGAACTCAAATGAGAAAGCAATCTTCTTTTGTTTTGAAAGAGCCGCGAGGTCTCCGTAACTTTCCATGACAAGGGCTTTCAGCGACGCCGGTTCTTTCCACAATTCATAGCTAATTGATTCCCAGCTTGATATTTCGAGGGCGTTGTTCACCAATGAAAGCAGATGCTCGCTGGTTTCTTTCACCATCGTTCCGGCAGCATGTTCCGCTTCGCCCGTTTTCGGATCGTCAAGGAGAATCATCTCCGCCATCATCTTCAGTGAAGTCAACGGTCCGCGCAAATCGTGGATGATCATCGAAAAGTAATCGCGGCGCAGCCGTTCGGCTTCCTGTTCGGCTTTCCGTAACCGAAGCAATGCACGAACACGAATGAGAAGTTCTTCAGTATCGATCGGTTTCGAAAGAAACTCGTTGGCTCCGAGCGCGAATGCGACTTCAATGCTGTTGCTGTCTCGGCGTTCGCCGGTAAGGATGACAACGAGCAGGTCTTTTGTCGCTTCGTTTTTCCGCAGACGGCGCAGCACTTCGAAACCGTCCATTTCGGGCATGATGATGTCGAGAAGAACGATGTCGGGCTTTTTTTCTTCAGCGAGAGCGAGTCCTGACGCTCCATCAGACGCTGTAAAAAGCGTGAACGGTTTGTCGTTGAGAAAATATCTCACAGCATCGGTATGGCTGCGGTCGTCGTCAATGACGAGCAGCGTTCCTTCGTGCGCTTTCGGAGTTTTAATGTTGGCACTGTCCATAGTATTTTCCCGATGTGTACAATAAATGAAACACGGTTGAAGCTTCTCTTCTCTTGTTCATGATTCCGGTGTTCAGCCGCAGCACGGGCATTGCTGCGGTTCACTGAAGCGGCGTACTTCGCTGTGTGAAGAGAATTTTTCCCGGAGTGGATCATGACATTGGCAGACATGTTTACTTCAATATATTTATTGGCTTCATTAATTACAATGGAGCCGCATCGTGGGCAGTGACGCAATTCCATTTTTGGGTGGGTCAGACATTTGCCAAAGGCATTCCCTTGGAACTTGTCTGACCCATTTTGACAGACAGGAATGTCTGTCCTACTAGAAAATTTCCAAAATGAGTCTGGCATCGTGTCAATCTTGATTTTCATCGTAAAAGTGAGTACGATGAACCAGCCAAAAGGTTCACGTTTGTCATGGAGATTTCATGAGAGAATATTTAGACCTCGTCGAGCGGGTGCTTTCGAAAGGAATACTGAAACACAATCGTACCGGCGTCGATACAATTTCCTGTTTTGCGGAACACTATACCATTGATCTGAGCGAAGGCTTTCCTTTGCTGACGACGAAGAAGATGCAGATCAAGTCGCTGCTCTATGAAGTGCTGTGGTATCTTTCCGGCGAAGACCATATCAGAAATCTTCGAACAAAAACGAAAATCTGGGATGCATGGGCGGATGAAAAGGGAAATCTCGATACAGCGTACGGACGATATTGGAGAAGATTCCCCAGCGCAGAGATTAATCCTGCAACAGGCGCGTATGAAGTGAGAGAAGTTGATCAGATCGGCGAGGTGATCAAAATTCTCAGGACGAATCCGAATTCCCGGCGGATGGTTATCTCGGCGTGGGAGCCGGGCAATGCGTTTCGCAGCAAGCTTCCGCCATGTCATTACACATTTGCGTTCAACGTTCAGGGGAAAAAGCTCAATTGTCATCTCACGCAGCGCTCCGGCGATATTGCGCTCGGCATTCCGTTCAATATTGCGGCGTATTCATTATTGACGCAGGCAATTGCGCAGGAGGTCGGCATGGAAATCGGTTACTTCAGTCACACAATCGTTGATGCACATATTTACGTCAATCATATTGAAGGATTGAAGGAACAGCTTAAACGCACGCCGAAGCCGCGGCCGAAACTTATCATTGCGAAAAAGCCGCTTGATGAATTACAGTTCGAAGATTTTACGCTCACCGGCTATGAATGCGATGAGCCGATCAAATTCGAGGTTGCAGTGTGAAACTGAATATCATTGCGGCACTCACTCCTTCCGGCGTGATCGGCAAAGATGGAAAGCTTCCGTGGAAAATTCACGAAGATTTGAAACGGTTCCGGAGTCTTACAACGGGCCATTGCATTCTGATGGGACGGAAGACTTTCGAAGCAATCGGGAAGCCGTTATCGAACCGGCGCAATGTCGTTGTTACGTCGCACTGGATTCCCGGCGTGGAAACATACGATTCGCTCGACAAGGCGCTTGCGGCGCTTTCTGATTTGGAAAATGTGTTCGTGATCGGCGGCGGAGAAATTTATAAGCAGACGCTCGATAAGGCAAGCAGATTGTACCTGACGATTGTCAATCAGGAAGTGGAAGGGGACACATTCTTTCCGCCGTATGAAGAATTGATTTCTACATCCTTTACGCTGATCAATGAAGAGCCGCACGAAGGATTTGTGTTTCGGGATTATGAACGGCAGAGAAAAAAATGAAACAAAAAAACTGGCGTTTGTGGACTTCGCATGATGTTGCCGTATTGAAGCGATGGTATCCGTTGCGCGGCACACTCTATGTCGCCGGTCTCGTTAACAGACCACCTGATGCTGTACGTCAGAAAGCAAGCGAACTGCGGATACCGCACCCTACCATATGGCGGCAGGAAGAAGACGAGTATTTACGCGCCAATTACGTTACCAAGCGCACGTCACAACTTGCACAAGTTCTGAATCACTCGGCGAAAGCTATAGAAGCACGCAAGAATGTTCTCAAGCTTCCTCCCGCTTTTGCTCCTCAGTGGACCGATGCCGATGAAGATTTTCTTCGCCGGAATGCGAGCCACATGACAATTCCAGAGATTGCCCAAGCGTTGAAAAGAACAAAAAACTCAATCGCCACGAAGCGCCTTAAATTAGGGATAAGAAAGTTTCGTGTTCATTATTGGTCCGAACACGATCGAGAATATCTAAGGCGGATGTACGGCAAAAAACCGGCACGGGAGTTGGCAGCACACCTTGGTGTTTCGTGCCCTTCGGTGAGGAGTAAGGCCGTTGAGCTTAATCTGACGAAGCCGAATTTATCTCATTACAGCGAGAGGGAAGATACAATGATCAAAAAGATGTACCACACAATGCCTCGCGGCAAGCTTGCCGCGAAATTAGGGCGCTCAGTTCCGTCATTGCGGGGGCGGGCAGTAAAACTGGGGGTTGCACGCATATCCAGCCGTGCACCACGCGTACGTACGTAGATTGAAACAGCAAACTGCAGCAACTTTTTCACTTCTTTTTCATCTTATCAATAGAACGGCACACTAACACACAGTTCCTCAGCTTTTAGCTGATCAGCCTTTGGCTGAAACGTGCATCGCTGGAGAAATTCTTGAACGGATCTTCGCTTGCAGAAGAAGATGAGCTTTTAATTCACCGCCTGCTTGGCGGTGATACCGAAGCGCTCGGAACGTTGTATGTGCGCTGCAAGCCGGCTCTGCTTCGCACGCCAGTTCGTTATCAATAAGCTCACTGATCTGTTCCTGAAAATGTTCACATGTCATTTCTGTTATCCTTTCAAAATCCATTCATCCATTAATCCAGCAATCTATTTTTTCGTTGCTTCGCATCTAAACTGTTAGTGTTCAGCAGAAAAATATGGCTTTAACTTTTCAACCAACGCGAGCCGCGCTTTGTGAATACGAGACTTCACTGAACTTTCCGTTGCTCCGGTAATTGAAGCGATCTCTGCGTAGGAAAATTGTTCGTATTCCCGCAGCAGCAGAACTTCGCGGTATTCCGGTTTCAGTGCGTTCACCGAGCGCTGAACGATGCTTTCCGTTTCTTTCTGCACCAGCATGTCATGCGGAGTTACGTCGTTCCACATCTCATCCGCATCAACTGTATTTTTCTTCGTTTTTTTCAGCATGCCGAGCGCTTCGTTCCGCGCAATCCGGAACACCCACGCACGAAATGTTTCCGGATGTTTGAGTGACGATATGGATGCCTGCACGTTCACGAACGTTTCCTGCAGCACATCGTCCGCGCTGTCGGCATCGCTTACCATGCGGCGGATGAAACGGTACAGAGCCGGCTTGCAGCGCACATACAACGTTCCGAGCGCTTCGGTATCACCGCCAAGCAGGCGGTGAATTAAAAGCTCATCTTCTTCTGCAAGCGAAGATCCGTTCAAGAATTTCTCCAGCGATGTACC
>JAJYOI010000029.1 GCA_021796275.1 Bacteroidota bacterium | reverse complement strand
GTCGGCAACTGCAATCCCTCGCGAAGATTCGCGTTGTGGGCGTTGGCGGCGGCGGAGGTAATGCCATCAACAGCATGATCACCAAAGGGCTGAACGGCGTTGATTTTATCGGCGTCAATACGGATACCCAAGCCCTCGAGCGAAGCGATGCTTCGATCAAAGTTCAGATCGGCAAAAATCTCACGCGCGGGCTTGGCGCAGGAGCCGATCCGACGATCGGCCATCGGGCGGCAGAAGAGGACCGCGATGAAATTGCACGCACACTTGCCGGCAGCGATATGGTATTCATCACCGCAGGCATGGGCGGCGGCACAGGAACCGGAGCGGGTCCTGTTGTTGCCAACATTGCAAAAAGTCAGGGCGCGCTGGTTGTCGGCATTGTGACGAAGCCGTTCAATTGCGAAGGGAAAAAACGATCGGCACAGGCAGACTACGGCCTCGAAGAAATGAAAAAACAAGTGGACACGCTCATTATGATTCCGAATCAGAAACTTCTCGACATTGTCGAAAAGACAACGCCGCTGTCGGAAGCGTTCGAAATTTGCAATCAGGTGCTTTTCAATGCGACACGCGGAATTTCAGAGTTGATTACTGTGCCGGGTCTTATCAATCTTGATTTTGCGGATGTCAGAACAATCATGCGCGAGATGGGAGACGCGTTGATGGGAACCGGAATTGCAACCGGTGAGAACCGCGCTGTCGAAGCCGCGAATTCTGCAATATCCAGTCCGTTGCTCGAAGGAGTTTCGATTTCCGGTGCGCAAGGCGTGCTGGTGAATATCACCGGCGGAAAAAATATGTCGCTGGTGGAAGTGGACGAAGCGACAACCATCATTCACGAAGCGGCTGGCGACGACGCGAACGTTATTCTCGGCGCGGTGATTGACGACCGCATGACGGATGAATTGATGGTGACGGTGATTGCAACGGGATTCAACAGAAAATCAATCGCAGCAAAGCAGGCAAAAAACGTGCGCGTGCTCGATCATATTCCGAGCGGTGTGCACGATCTTCAGAAGCTGAACGAACCGGCATATCTTCGCAAGGGATTGCAGTTGCCGACGCCGGGTTTCCGCGCCGATGATTCGAAGCCGCCGCAGCATTCATCGTTCGAGCGTGAAGAATCGGATAAGCCGGCATTTTTGCGGAAGATCATGGATTGATTTCGTTCGACATTTTGAATTGGGTGAGTTGTAAAAAACGCTCCGTCTGCTTGAAGCGGCGGAGCGTTTGTGTTTCTGAAAAACAGAAACCCTATGAACACTCCTTAATTTGCATCCGTCCTTATCTTTCGGTACTTTTTTACTCACAGGCAACGATCCCGTAGAACGGGATTTTTAATTCCGTCACTTTTACGTGAAACTTATGAGACTCATTCTTCTCATTGTGGTGATTCTTCTTGCCGCCTCCTACCTTGCGGCGCAGTCATTCGATAGCACACGCGCGCGGAAACTTTCAATCATGCACGCGCGCTCTTCTCCGGAATGGGTTCGCGACGGCATTATTTATGAAATATATCCCCGCTCTTTTTCTCCCGAAGGAACATTCGCCGGCATCGAAAAAAAACTTCCCGAGCTAAAACAGTTGGGCGTTACCATCCTCTGGCTCATGCCGATTCATCCTGTCGGCGAAGTGAAGCGGAAAGGAACGCTCGGCAGCCCGTATTCCGTGCAGGATTATTACGGCATCAATCCTGAGTACGGAACGATGGACGATTTCAAACGATTGCTTCACCGGGCGCATGTGCTTGGTTTTCATCTTATAATTGATCTCGTTGCAAACCACACATCGTGGGACAGCAAACTCATTAAGGAACACCCAGACTGGTTTACAAAAGACAGCACAGGGAAAATAATTTCTCCCAATCCGGATTGGACCGATGTTGCCGATCTTGATTATTCGCACCACGAGCTTTGGCAATACATGATTGATATGATGAAATACTGGGTTCGCGATGTCGGCATTGACGGATTTCGCTGCGATGTCTCCGAATTAGTGCCGCTTCCTTTTTGGGAAGAAGCACGCGCGGCGCTCGATAGCATTAAACCGGTGATGATGCTTTCCGAAGGCTCCGATCCGGCGCAGCATGTGAAAGCGTTCGATGTCACCTATAGTTGGAATATCTACGATATACTTTCCCCGATGATGACGGGAAAGCTCACCGCATACGCACTTGACAAAGAATTGAATCGTGAGGAAGTGACATTCCCGCAAGGCTCGCTGCGGATGCGTTTCAGCTCGAATCACGACAAGAATGCTTGGGATAACCCTGACGTGGTAAAGTTCGGCGAAGAAGGCGCAAAGTTGGCGGCAGTTATTGTCAACACAATTCCCGGCATTCCGCTCATTTACGACGGACAGGAAATCGGGAATCCGAAGAAGCTTTCTCTTTTTGAAAAAACGCCGATTAACTGGAAAGGGGGAGATGACTTCCGAAAATTTTATACACGGTTGTTCGAAATACGCCGCGAACATCCTGCACTGCGTGACGGAAAAATGCTTCGTATTCCGACATACAATGACCGTTACGTCTATGCTTTTGAACGCATTGCCGGAAGCGATACGATATTGGTTGTGTATAATTTTTCAAAATTCAACGCAATGATCACATTGGATTTTTCGGGTCCGAAACTTTCTATCGGCAAACAAATTCATCTTGCCGAAGTGTTTACCGGAGATATGTGGGATATCAGCGTGTCGCCGGAAAAATCTATCCCGGTGATTGTTCCTGCGATGGGATACAGAGTCTATGTTGTTAACGAATGAAGCAAGTGCCCCGTCTTAAGTTTTCGTTGTCAAAATTGCGGCTCGTACAACATTAGTTCATTAGTAAAAACGTTGTTATGGTCACAACAATTACATTAAACCCGCTGCTTGATAAAACGCTGTACATTGATTCACTTCAGCGCGGGTCAATTCATCGGGCGTCGAAGAGTGAAATAGCCGCCGGCGGCAAAGGAAATAACGTCGCCTGCCAGTTGACATGGTTCGGCATTTCAACAACCGCCACAGGATTTATCGGCGGCGAGACGGGAGCGATTCTTGCGCGAATTCTTTCGGAAGAAAAAATCGCTCACGACTTTGTGCAAACAAAATCTCCGACCCGCGAAGGTATCACGTACCGCGAAGCGGACGGAACTGCAACATCATTCTTCGATCCGCCTCCGGAAATTTCTCCCGACGAGGCGAATCGTTTGGTAGAACGTTGCAGGCAGTTCATTGCCAGAAGCCCTCAGCCTAAAGCTGATGAGCTTATTGCCCGGTGGATTGTTTGTGCCGGCAGTTCGCCTTCGCCATCTTCCGACGATGTGTTCAGCAGGATCATCGTCAGTGCGAACCACCTCGGTGTGTGCAGCGTGCTCGATTCGTACGGCCGCGCGTTTTTGTCGGCGCTCGAAACAGTTCCCACACTTGTGAAAGTGAACCGGAAGGAATTTGAAGAAGCATTCGGCGTAACTCTCAATGACGATCTCGATTTCCAGAAAGGATTGCAAATGCTTCTTGATCGCGGGATTCAATATACAGTTATCACCAATGGTGCACATGCGGCATACGCGGCAATCAAGGAACATTTTTGGAAAATTCTCCCGCCCGAAATTCACGCTGTGAATCCCGTCGGTTCCGGCGATGCA
Source organism: Bacteroidota bacterium (assembly GCA_021796275.1). Taxonomy (GTDB): domain Bacteria; phylum Bacteroidota; class Ignavibacteria; order UBA10030; family UBA8401; genus JAJYOI01. Next base: position 31,762 of record JAJYOI010000029.1, on the reverse strand, counting down.
ATGACCGCAGGAATTTTGTATGGATTTCTTCAAGGCTGGAAATTTGAACGATGTCTCGCGTGGGGTGCCGCCGCTGGCGCCGCGAACGCGCAAGAATGGGCAGTGGCAAAAGCATCAATGGAAGAAGTGCAGCGTTTAAGCGAGCGCGTTCTCGTTAAGCGGCTAAAGAAAATGTGACCATTGCACCTTTCGTTTCGCCTCCCTTTGGAAAAATTTCCTCTTTTTTCTATATTGAATTCACGTATGAATAAAGGAATAATGGTAGCAGCGTTTCTGCTCGGCTTTCAAAGCTGGTCGTGCGGCGTTTTTCAAGCGATTGCAGTCAAATCCACAACCGGAATTCTCGACAAAGGTATGGAAGCCGTGTTCGAGGAATCCGATCTCGGTTTGGCGGAACAGGCGATTGCTTCCGATTTGAAACTGCTCGAAGCGCTTCACAAATCCGACCCCGGCAACGACCATCTTCTTCTCATGCTGACGCAAGGCTATACCGGCTATGCGCTCGGTTTTGTGGAAGACGATTCTGTTAACGGGATTGAGCGGGCAAAAATGTTTTATACGCGCGCCCGCGATTACGGGCTGGAGGTATTACGGAAAAACAAAGCATTCGATGTTGCGTTCGATGAAAATCCCGCGGCGTTCACAAAAAGTCTCGAATCATTTTCCGATGACGATGTTCCGTTTATTTTCTGGACAGCAAATGCGTGGGGCAATTTGATCAATCTCAGCCTCGACGATCCTGCCGTGCTTGTTGATTTGTATAAAGTAAATGCGATGATGGAGTTTGTGCTTCATCATGACGAGCAATATTATTACGGAAGTGCACATTTGTATTTTGGAATGATCCTTGCCACAACGCCGAAAGTTCTTGGCGGCAATCCGGAGAAAGCGAAAGAGCATTTCGAACGATGCCTTGAGATCAGCAAAAACAAATTTTTGCTTACGTACGTCTATTATGCCCGCAGTTACGCCGTGCAGGTACAAAATCAACAGTTGTTCGAATCGTTATTGAAAACGGTAGAAGACGCGCCGATTGATATTCTTCCCGAACAGCGATTGGTGAATGCCGTTGCAAAAAAGAAAGCGCGATTGCTGCTCGCGAAAGAATCAGAATTATTTTAAGATACTGTTTATTGCCCAGAAAAAAACACTATGAAAAAACTCCTTTATCTTTTTTCCTTTATCCTTTTTACTTCTGTAGCGTTCTCCCAAGAATTTACTATCAAGTTCGCCACGCTTGCGCCGGAAGGAAGCACGTGGATGAACGTCATGCACGAATATGACAATGCTGTCCGAAAGGAAAGCGGCGGCAAACTCGGATTTAAAATTTATGCGGGCGGTGTTGCCGGCGACGAGCAGGATGTACTTCGCAAAATCCGACTCGGCCAATATCACAGTGCAGGGTTCACCGGTGTCGGCATGGGGAAGATTGCGCCCGAAGTCCGCATTCTCGATTCGCCGTTCTTGTTCAAAAGCCATGCGGAAGTTGATTACATTCTCGACAAGTTCGACGGCGAGTTTCGGAAAGCATTCGAAGACAACGGATTTGTTTTGCTGGGCTGGGCTGAAGTTGGATACGTGTACGTTTTCACGAACAAACCGATCACGAAAGTGCGCGATCTTGACGGCGTGAAAATGTGGATGTGGGAAGGCGATCCGGTGGCAGAAGCGACATTTAAAGCGCTCGAAGTGAAACCGTTCCCGCTTTCCATCACCGATGTGCTGACGTCTCTGCAAACCGGATTGATTGACGGCGTGTATACTTCTCCGCTGGCAGCAGTATCATTGCAATGGTTCACCAGTGTGAAATACATGCTCGACGTTCCTTTGGCAAATTCAATGGGTGCTGTGCTGATTTCGAAGCGGGAATTTGACAAGATACCTTCCGACCTTCAGCAGATTCTTCTTACCGACGGAAAGAAATATCTTCAGAAGCTCACCGAACTTAGCCGCAAAGATAACGACAAGTCGCTCCAAATTTTGAAGAGAAATCACATCACGTTTACGGAACCAGCGTCGCAAAAAGATGCACAGCAGTATGATGAAATTGGAAAGACTGCGCGACAATATATGGTGGGAAAATTATATTCGGCTGACCTTTTACAACGGCTTGAGAAAGCGCTCGCCGATTTCCGCACCGAGCACAATGGTGCGAAATGAAAGCACTGTTATTCGTTGATCGCGTTATCGCCCGGATTGCCGGATGGCTGCTGGTGCTCGTTCTCAGCGCAATGATTTTGATGTCGTTCGGTCAGGTAGTGCTGAGAAATTTTTTCGGCACGAGCATTGAGTGGGGCGATATTCTTCTGCGCCACCTCGTGCTGTGGCTTGGTTTTCTTGGCGCTACAATTGCGACTGGCGATGACCGGCACATCAAAGTAGATTTCCTGACAAAGTTCATTCCTGCCAAGTTCCAGAAAATTCTTTCTATTCTGACTTCGTTGTTTGCGGGAGTCATCTGTTATTTTTTGTTGAATGCGGCGATTGCCTTTATTCAGATCGGCATTGATCCGGACAGCACACTTATTCTCAATCTGCCCACGTGGTATTTTGTCGTTGTCATTCCAATCGGATATGGATTGATATCATTTCGGTTTTTCGTTGTTGCGCTGCAGCGTACGGTTGAAATCATCCGCGGCGACTGGACAATGAAGATTCCGCCGAAGGCTGATCCGCCATTGGCGGAGAAGGCGAGCGTTTAATGCCGATCATCATTGTTGTTCTCGCATTCATCGCGCTCATGTTGTTTGGCGCACCGCTTTTTTCTGTCATCGGTTCCATTGCGCTTGTTGGATTTTCCTCCCAGGGTATTGACACGGCGGCGATCATTGTTGAAATGTACCGCCTTGCAAGTCAGCCGGTGCTTCTTGCAATTCCGCTTTTTACTTTTGCCGGATATATGCTGGCAGAAAGCAACACGCCGAAACGTCTCGTTGCGCTCACACAAGCATTGGTCGGCTGGCTTCCAGGCGGACTTGCGATTGTCGTGTTGGCAGCGTGCGCAATCTTTACCGCATTTACCGGCGGATCTGGCATCACAATTGTCGCTCTCGGCGGACTTGTCTATCCGATTTTGATTTCGGAAAAATATTCTGAAAAATTTTCGCTCGGACTCGTCACAACTTCCGGCAGTCTTGGATTGCTTTTCCCTCCGAGTCTGCCGATTATTTTGTACGGTATCGTTTCAGAAGTTTCCATCAGCCAATTATTTTTGGCGGGAATTGTGCCGGGAATTTTGTTGGTGATCATTCTTTCTGTCTACAGTGTCCGGCAAGGTGTCGCAACAAAAGTTCAGCGCCATCCGTTCGAGTGGAAAAAAGTCTGGCGTGCGTTGAAAGATGCCGCGTGGGAAGTGCCGCTTCCATTTGTCATTATCATTGGAATCTATTCCGGAATGTTCACGGCAACCGAAGCCGCCGCCGTGACGGCATTTTACGTTTTGGTCGTCGAAGTTTTTATCTACCGCGATCTGAAATTGTTCAGCGATGTTCCTCGCGTGATGAAAGAAAGCATGATTCTCGTCGGCGCAATTCTGATGATCCTTGCCACGGCAATGGGGTTGACGAGCTTCCTCATTGATCAGCAGGTGCCGCAGCGATTATTTGAATTCATCAGCAGCGTCATCACCAGCAAATTGATTTTTCTCATCATTCTGAATCTTTTTCTTATCATTGTTGGAATGATGATGGACATTTTCTCCGCCATCATTGTTGTTGTTCCGCTCATTATTCCGATTGCAAGACAGTACGGCGTTGATCCGGTTCACCTCGGCATTATTTTTCTTGCGAACCTTGAAATTGGTTATCTCACTCCGCCGGTGGGATTGAATCTGTTCATTTCAAGTTTTCGTTTTGAAAAATCAATCGGCAAAGTCACGCTTGCAACGCTGCCGTTCATTGCCATACTTTTTGCCGCGCTGATGATCATTACGTATGTTCCGGAACTAAGTTTGGGATTGATACAATTATTAGGTGTGAAGTAGTACGGCGCTTATTTTTTACAACTGCCGCACTTAAGCCTATGGCTGAAAACTAAAATTTGTTTTATCTTTCCAGTAATTGCTTGGCGCTCTTCCCGCCGAAAACTCGCGGGAATGACGGCTATAGAGAGCTCTGAGTGATTATTCTTTTCTTTGAATAGGATCACCACCTCAATGCCAAAATCATCAACAATATCGTCGAAGCCAAGAACTGCGCTGCAGAGTTCAGGTGCTGCGAAAGTCATTTCCGTCCGCGGTGCGCGCGTTCACAACCTGAAAAACATCAGCCTTGAAATTCCACGCAACGAGTTTATCGTGATCACCGGCGTAAGCGGTTCGGGAAAATCGAGTCTCGCCTTCGACACGATTTATGCCGAAGGGCAGCGCCGTTACGTCGAAAGTCTTTCCGCGTACGCACGTCAATTTCTTGAACGCATGGATAAGCCGGATGTGGATATGATTCAGGGACTGAGTCCGGCAATTGCGATTGAACAGAAAACGAATACACGCAACCCGCGTTCAACAGTTGCCACGACAACGGAAGTGTATGATTATCTTCGCCTTCTTTTTGCCCGGATCGGAAAAACGTACTGCGAAGTGTGTGGAAAACTGGTGTCGCGCGATTCCGTGCACACCGTTGTAAACCGCCTCAATCAATTTGCCGACGGCGCAAAATTTTATATTGCATTCCCCTTCCCAAATCATGAAAACCGATCTCCAAAACAAGAAGTTGATGCACTGAAGAAACGCGGCTTCTTCCGATTTGTTGTGAACGGCGAAGCGATTGATTTAAACGAGCAGAAATTTATGCCGAAAGAAAAGAAAAATATTTTCGTTCTTGTTGATCGCTTTGTGCTTCGAAAAAAAGAAAAGGAAATGGGACATGGCGCTGCAAGCGACAGTCAAACACGGCTTGCTGATTCCATTCAAACCGCTTTTGAAGAAGGGGAAGGTTACGCGGCGGTGTTTGATCTTGCGTCGGAAACGTGGCTGCGCTTCAATCAGCATTTCGAATGTCCGGACGGACACATGCGCTACGAAGAGCCGACGCCGCAGCTTTTTTCGTTCAATAGTCCGGTCGGTGCGTGTCCGAAATGTCAGGGCTTTGGCCGTTCGGTCGGTTTGGATATGGATTTGATCGTACCGGACAAAAACAAAACAATTCGCGACGGAGCAATTCAACCGTGGACAACGCCGAAGTTTCGGGAAAATCTCCGCGATTTGCTCGCGATTGCGTACGAAGCGAACGTACCGGTGAACGTTCCGTTCAGCGATCTCACCGATGCACAGTTGAATGTTGTCATGAACGGATTCGGCAGACGCTTCGACGGCATCAACGGATTTTTCAAGATGGTAGAGCGCAAGTCGTACAAAATTCAGTACCGCGTTTTGCTCAGCAAGTACCGCGGTTACACACTCTGCGATGAATGCGGTGGAAGTCGTCTGCGTAAGGAAGCACGCTCTGTCAAAATTAATGACAAAACCGCCGGCGACGTTGTTCACATGACGATTGATGATGCCGATGCGTTTTTCAAAGCTCTCACACTTACTGATTTTGAGATGAGCATCAGCCGCCGCATTCTCGATGAAATTCAGAAACGCCTTCGCTATTTGGTTGAGGTCGGCTTGGGATATTTGACGCTTGACCGCTTATCGTCCACACTTTCCGGCGGCGAATCGCAGCGCATCAATCTTGCGACGTCACTCGGCTCGTCGCTTGTCGGTTCGGTGTACGTGCTGGATGAACCGAGCATCGGTTTGCATCCGGTTGATAATGACCGCCTCATCCGTATTTTGAAATCGCTCCGCGATCTCGGCAACACGATCATTGTTGTCGAGCACGATGCCGACATGATGCGCGCCGCCGATGTGCTGATTGATATGGGACCGTCTGCCGGCGAACGCGGAGGCGAAGTAACATTCTTCGGCACTGCTGCGGAAGCCGCCGCTCACCCTGTGTCGCCATCTTCAGTTTCGCTCACCGGAAAATATCTAAGCGGGGAATTGCACATTCCCATTCCCGCTTCGCGGCGGAAAGGTTCAGGAAAATCGCTGAAGTTGAAGAATGCGTTCCACCATAATCTGAAAAATATCGATGTTGAATTTCCGCTCAACATGCTTGTCTGTATAACTGGCGTCAGCGGATCGGGGAAAAGCACGCTGGTGCACGACGTGCTGTTTGAGGGAATCAAGAAGCGATTTGAAACGAAAGCCGGCAGGATTAACGGTGCGGCGGATCTTTTCGGCGTCGAAGCGTTGAACGGGGTTGAATTAGTTGATCAATCGCCAATCGGAAGAACACCGCGCTCGAATGCTGTTACGTACATCAAGGCGTTTGACGCCATCCGCGATTTGCTGGCGAACACACAGACGGCGAAAGTACATGGTTACCAGCCGGGATTTTTCTCGTTCAATGTTCCGGGCGGCAGATGTGAAACGTGCGAAGGGGACGGCGTTCAAAAAATTGAAATGCAGTTCATGGCGGATTTGTATCTCGTATGTGAAAGCTGCAAGGGAAAGCGATACAAAGAAGAAGCGCTTGCCGTCCGATATGACGGAAAAAATGTTGATGACATTCTTTCCATGACGGTCAACGAAGCGATTGAATTTTTCAGCCGCAAGCCGACGGGAAAGCGTGTCGCGCAAAGGCTGAAAGTACTCGATGATGTCGGATTGGGGTATTTGCGGCTTGGGCAGGCGGCAACGACGCTTTCCGGCGGCGAAGCGCAGCGCGTAAAGCTTGCCGCGCATCTGAGTTCTGAACAAGTCGCAAAGGACTCCTCCGGAGAAGGGCACACGCTGTTCATTTTTGACGAGCCGACCACCGGCTTGCATTTTGATGACATCGCGAAGCTGCTGAAATGTTTTACCGCATTAATTGCGGCCGGACATTCAGTGCTTCTCATCGAACACAATCTCGACGTTATCAAATGTGCCGATTATCTGATTGATCTTGGTCCAGGCGGCGGAGAAAGCGGTGGAAAAATTATTGCAGAAGGAACACCTGAAGAAGTTGCACGCGTGGCGGCGTCACATACGGGAAAGTTTTTGAAAAAGATTTTGTAAGAAAAAAGATCACGACGAAAATAACGGCACAGCTTTTTTAGTACAGCGAACCGAAATTGAGCGTGATGAAAAATCCACCGAAATCTTTTTTCGTAATGATGTTGCCTAACTCGTCCTGCATGCTGGGAAGACCTTTCGCAAACGGGATGAAGTAGTACCGAATATTCACGCCGGAAAGATTATCCTTGTCAATCCCAAAAAAAGCGCCGAGGCCAATATAGCCGCCAAGCGTGTAATGCGCCTGGCCATAGCCAAGGCTGCTGAAAAATTCTTTATCGTACGGTGTGGAAAAAACAAGCGTGGGTCCCATGCCGGCATTAACATACGGACGGAAATTATCTACAATCTCGTCAGCGAATAGCCGGTATTGCACACCAACGTGAAGAGGAACTAAAAGAAAACGATTGATTTTTCCGGGAACATACGTCTGTCCGTAAAAATCAACATATTCAACTTCGTTATCATCTTTTGCTTCCGAAATGGAAAGTGCCACCGTTCCATAAATATCTCTCGTGTACTGGTGGCGATAAAATGCGCCGAGTCCGAGTCCGCTGTTGGAAAGAAGAATATCCATACCGTACGCATTATACAGTGCAGATGCAGGTGAAGGTTGCAATGCATCGCCGTTCGGCGACTGGAAAACGATCGAGGTATCGGGCGCAGAATGCTGGGAAAATTTGTGAAATGATAGAAATCCATTTTGGAATGATTGTGCTGACGTGACTGTGATCATGCTCAATCCTGCCGCTGCCACCCATGCAACTTTTGACTTAAACAACCGTTTCATTCTTGCCTCATTCTCTTCATCATTTTAACCTTTTAACACTAAAATTGGTTTCACTCCACAGAAAATACGGCGAGCTTTAAATATTTTGTCTCTGGCATAGCGACCAGCGTTGGGTGATCGGGAGCCGCGCCTGCGGTTTGGAGTAATCTCAATTTTCTTTTTGCTTTGACACCGCTCTCTTGTACCGCGTTTAAGAATGTTTCTTCTGAAATATGATGCGAACACGACGCGGTGATCAAAATACCGCCGCTGTTCAGCAGTGCGAGCGCGCCGGCGTTTACTTCTTTGTAGCCTTTGACAGCGGTCGCAACGGTCTTTTTGTTCTTTGCGAATGACGGCGGGTCGAGAATAATGACATCGTAGCGCTTCTCTTGTTGGTGCGCGGAAGAAAGAAATTGAAATGCATCAGCGCAATGGTAGGAGATATTTTGAAGCTCATTCAGCATAACATTGACTTTACATTTCTCGATCGCAAATTCTGAACTGTCAACACAAGTCACATCTTTTGCGCCGAAGTGCGACGCGTACATTCCGAAGCCGCCTTCATTGCAGAAGCAATCGAGCACCGTTGCATGTTTTGCGTACGGCCTGACGAGCGTCCGGTTCTCACGTTGATCAAGGTAGAACCCTGTTTTCTGCCCTTCCAAAACATCAACACGAAATTTGAGCGAATTCAATTCGATAATTGTCGGATCAACAGATCCGCGGAGAATTCCTTTGCGCTGTGGAAGCTGTTCAAGCGAACGGAGCGGCGATTCGTTGCGCTCGACAATACCGCGGGGAGAGAAAACCGAAACGAGAACGTCGCAGAGAAGCGTAAGGCGCTCGTCCATTCCTGCGGAAAATGTCTGGATGGAAAGATATTCGTTATACTTGTCAATAATAACGCCGGGAAGAAAATCGCTTTCACTGTTCACAAGACGGAACGTTCCGCTTTTCGGGTACAATTTCTCGCGCAGCGCAAGAGCGGAGCGAATGCGCCGTTCAAAGAACTGAAAATCAATTTCTTCATCATCGGCGGTAAGAAAGCGCGCAGCGATAAGCGAGTGCGGGTTGTAAAATCCGACGCCGAGTTTTTTCATGTCATGCCGAAGAATCTCGACAATATCGCCGCTTTTCGGCGCACCATTGGCGGCGTGAATTTCATTGCTGAATATCCACTGATGCCCGTTCAGCAGTCGCCGCTCCTCATGTTTTTTCAAGATTATATTTTTTTTGCGCACAATGCTTGTCATAGTAGTATCAAAGTACCAAGATTGTGAAGGATAGTCAACACAGAAAAAAGCTTTCGCGATGTTTCTATTGAATCTCTCCGCCATTCTTCTATATTGTCAGACATGGTCTGATCAACCTTTTGCTGAAACGTGGTATGACCGGGAAATCAATTATGAACACCTTAACAATTATCGGGCAAACAACATCAATTATCAGGAAGTATTTACCCTCGGACTATAGAGTTGTTCTGTTTGGCTCGCAGGCAAAAGGCACTTCTCTTGATACTTCCGACATTGATATTGCTGTTGTTGGAAAAGAAAAAGTTCCGCCGCTCATTATGGCAAAGATACGGAATGAAGTGGAGGAAATCAGGACTCTGAAGGGAATTGATGTGGTGGATTTGATGACCGTTGATGAATCGTACCGAAAAAATGTACTGTCGTATGCAAAGGAAATTTCTGTATGAAGGAAATTTACCCGTCCTACATCAAATCGCTAGCCCGGCTGAAAGAAATTCTTCAGGCTGAAAAAACAGTTGCCAATCGGGATTCATCAATCAAACGTTTTGAGTTTACAACAGAGCTTGCGTGGAAATTGATTCAGGTATTTCTGCGTGAACAGAAAATTATTTGCCGTTCACCGAAGGAATGTTTGCGTGAGGCGTATGCATTTGGGGTAATCACGGATGACGAGCGATGGCTGCAAATGATAGACGACAGGAATATGACTGTTCACACGTACAACGAAACAACCGCTGATGAAGTCTATTCCCGCTTGCCACAGTATCTTGAATTGTTCGAGTCGCTGCAGTCAAAGATTGTTGTGTAAAATTCTTCCCGCATTCCTCAATGCCGAAAGTTATCACTAAATATGTGTGTCAGAATTGCGGCTACGTTTCACCGCGGTGGACCGGCAAATGTCCGAACTGCAATGAATGGAATTCCTTTGTTGAAGAAGCGCCTGTGCCGGCGCGCGTTGCGAGAAAATCTGGCAGCGTTGCTTCAAAACTTGAACCGGTTCCGTTAACTCAGGTCGATGGCCACGAGGAGGCGCGCTTCGTGACCGGAATGTCGGAGTTTGACCGCGTGCTCGGCGGAGGAATTGTTGCAGGTTCTGTCATCCTTCTCGGCGGCGATCCGGGCATCGGCAAATCAACGTTAATGATGCAAGTTGCGTTGATGCTCAAGGAGAAAATTGTTTTGTACATTACCGGCGAGGAATCGCTCAAGCAAATTAAATTGCGCGCTGATCGTCTTGGGCAGCACTCGGCTTCTGTTCTTCTTCTTCCCGAAACAAATCTCGAACTCATCATAGAAATTATTGAGCGCGGCTCACCGGAATTAATTATTGTTGATTCAATTCAAACGATGTTCCGTCCCGATTTGGAAAGTGCGCCGGGAAGCGTCGGACAGGTACGTGAAGCAACTGGGCTGTTGACGCGCATTGCGAAGACAAAAAATATTCCGATGTTCCTTGTAGGGCACGTAACAAAGGAAGGCGTGATTGCCGGACCACGCGTGATTGAACATATGGTTGATACAGTGTTGCAATTTGAAGGTGAACAGCATTATTCCTACCGCATTTTGCGCGCGACGAAGAATCGTTTCGGTTCGACAAACGAGATCGGCATTTTTGAAATGCACGATAACGGCATGCGCGAAGTGAAGAATCCGTCGGAAGTGTTTTTATCCGAACGGGCGTACGGCACATCCGGTTCGACAATTGTTGCAAGCATGGAAGGCACGCGTCCAATTTTGATTGAAGTTCAAGCGCTTGTCACGACCACGAGTTATGGATTACCGCAGCGCACTGCAACCGGTTTTGATCTTCGCCGTCTGCAAATGCTTCTTGCTGTGCTGGAAAAACGCGGCGGATTGAATTTAGGAACGCAGGATGTGTTTGTGAATGTTGCCGGCGGCATTCGTATTGACGAGCCGGCTGCTGATTTAGGCATTGCCGCATCAATTGTATCGTCGCTCCGCGATGTGCCCGCTGATTCACAAACTGTTGCGGTTGGTGAAATCGGGCTTGGCGGCGAGATTCGCACCGTGTCTCACAGCGAGCGGCGCGTGCAGGAAGCGGCAAAGTTAGGCTTTAAGCGTATTGTCGTCCCAAAGAACAACATCAAACATGTGAAGCAATCAAAAGGCGGAATCGAAATTATCGGCGTTGAATCGATCACCGAAGCGCTGAAAGAACTTTTGGGGTAGCGGCGATTTTTTTTCTGAGGCAGAGCTTTATGTTTCAATTATCATTCATGCAAGAAGCAATTGAACTTTCGCGCAAAAATATTGCCGAGGGGAAGGGGGGACCATTTGCCGCCATCATCGTAAAAGGCGGAGCTATCATTGCGCGTGGAACTAATATTGTCACTTCAACAAATGATCCGACGGCTCACGCGGAAGTTGTTGCCATTCGTGAAGCATGCCGCACGCTGAACACGTTTCAGTTGGAAGGATGTGATCTGTACACAACATGCGAACCATGCCCAATGTGTCTTGGCGCGATTTACTGGGCACGGCCCGATACGGTATATTTCGGCAGCACACGTAGCGATGCGGCGCATATCGGATTCGACGATCGTTTCATTTATGAAGAGCTCGAGCGGGCTTTCAGTGAACGCAAGATTCCCATGGCTCAAAAGATGCGTGACGAAGCGTTGATTGTATTTCGAGAATGGGAGACGAAGCAGGATAAAATTCGATACTGACTAAAAGGAAAGAAATATTTTTTGATGATGTCATTTGACGATCTTCTTGGCTACGGGGGATTTTTCTTTTTGGGCGTGTGCTGGATTCCGCAAACAATTACAACGGTCAAGGCGGGCACGGTTTCGATGCAGAAATCGTTTCTTGTGATGTATTTTGCAGGAGCACTGTTGCTGATGTTGCAAGCGATTGCTATTCATAATAATCCGCTGATTCTGCTGAATGGATACACAACGTTTGCCAGCGGCATCAATTTGTATTACGGATTATTTCCCCGGAGAAAAACACGATGAAAAAACTGCTGTTAGCGACGCGCAATCGTCATAAAGTTGAAGAGATCAAACACTTCCTGACTGCGTCTGATTTTGAAATTCTAACATTGAATGATTTTCCACATGTGCCGGAAGTCGCTGAAGATCAACCGACGCTGGAACGCAATGCGCTGAAAAAAGCGCGCACGGCGTACGAAGCGGCGGGCGTTCTTTCTCTTGCCGACGACACAGGATTGGAATGCTATTATCTTGAATTGAAGCCGGGTGTATATTCTGCGCGGTACGCCGGTGAGGATGCAACGTATGAAGATAACAACAGAAAGCTTTTGTGGGCGATGAAAGCCGTTCCGTTTCGCCGCCGCAATGCACGCTTCCGCACAGTGATTGCCATCGTTGGAAAAGGGATCGAAGAAATTGTTGAAGGAAGAGTCGAGGGGAATATTCTTGAAGCGCCGCGCGGTGCGAACGGTTTCGGCTATGATCCGCTTTTTGTTCCGCTCGGGCAGGAAAAAACGTACGCTGAAATGATGCTTGAAGAGAAAAACAAAATCAGCCACCGTGCGTCGGCGCTGAAGAAGGCGGCAGAACTTTTGAGAACCATCGTAGCTGAAAACAAGTAACTACGATTCATCACCCAGATCGAGTTTGTACATCTGAATCTGAATACATGAACAACGAAGCCCTGTAAAACAGGGCTTCGTTGTTTTACATGCCATCTTATATACCACGTCAGTTATTGCCTCCCGTTAATCTGTCGTTTTCGTCCTGTGTCCAATTCAGAAGCGTGTAGCGCTCGACCGGTGTAAGTTTCGCGTTGGGATGGAGAAGCAAATATTGCCCCAGCGGCATATCACCTTTTGAAACCTGATCGAAGATGCCGCTGACTTTTGCAACTTTTCTGCTTAATGGATATTTTCCCCAGAGTGAAAAATTCAAGTGCCGTCGTCCGGAGCGGACATCGTCTGCAACAAGCCATGAAGATGGCGCAAAATTGCTGTACCATGGCCACACAGTCTCGTTAGAGTGACAATCGTAACAGGATGTGCGCAAAATTGATTTTACAGAGGCAGGTACGGTGGAATCAGCCTCGATGGATTCTGACGGGTTGACCGGTGGATCGGTTCTGTCGGGGCGAAAAAATTGGACGACGATAAGTCCCGCAATGACAACGATGGCGCTCCATTTCAATATTTTTTTCACATCACCTCCTGCATAGTGATTACATTGTAATTATCTTTTTCCATCCGATTCTTGTGCTGACGATAAATAAATCTGGTAATCGTGTTGTGAAAAACAGACAGCGATAATTTTCTTCACCTGTGTAGTGTGTGCGAGATATTCGCTCATCTCACGCAGGGCAATTCGTGAAGCGCGTTCAATAGGAAAACCGTACACTCCCGTGCTGATTGAGGGGAACGCAATGGTCGCCACGCGCTGCAGCTCCGCGACTTGCAGACTGTTTCTGTAACATCGTGCAAGTAAATCATCTTCGTTGTGAGTACCGCCATGCCAAATTGGTCCCACGGTATGAATAACAAATTTTGCCGGAAGATTATAGCCTTTTGTGATTTTTGCTTCTCCGGTTTCGCAGCCATGCAACACACGGCATTCTTCAAGCAATTGCGGTCCCGCCGCGCGATGGATTGCTCCATCCACGCCACCGCCGCCGAGCAAAGAACTGTTCGCGGCGTTCACAATCGCATCGACGTGAAGTTTTGTGATGTCGTCGTGAATTATTTCAATCTGTTGATCCACGTTCGCTTAGATGCTAAGACGGATATTTCCTTGAAATGTCGGATTGTGTTCACCATTTTTTGAAAATGAAATATGCCGCCGCAACGATCAATGCAAAGCCGACAAAGTAATTCCATTTCAAATCCTGTTTAAGATACAGCACGGAGAAAACGCTGAACACGGTAAGCGTAATAACTTCCTGAATTGTTTTTAATTGTGCCGCGTTGAATTGATATGATCCGATTCTGTTTGCCGGTACCTGAAAGCAATATTCGAGAAAAGCTATTCCCCAGCTGACGAGGACGACTTTCCACAACGCAACATCGCGGAATTTTAAATGTCCGTACCATGCAAAGGTCATGAAAATATTTGAAATGGTAAGAAGCCCGACGGTTTTCATAATAATTTTTTGTGTGAGAGAGAATGGTTTACATCTGGCCAAAGAAAAATCGGACGCCGATAGCGCCATCGAGATCGAACGTTGTTGACGGGGCAATTTGAAGGATCGGAGCAATTTCGACGAATGCATCGAGCGGATCATGAGCAAAAAGATAATCCAATCCCAGAGGAATACGAACGCCGAGAGCCGCATCGCCGCCCGCTTGCACGCGCGCGCCAATGCCATAATAAAAAGGCAGCGAACCTTTTTCCACTTTGATAACGCCAAAGCTGTGCTCGACGTAATCAAGGTTCACTTGCAACGAGGACGATCGTTCAAACGACCATGCAACTGCGCCGTCAATTGCGGCGGAATGGCTTTGCCACAATTTCATTGTAATTCCCGTCGGCGCTCCGACCATAATGCCAGCACCGAAACCGCGGTCTTGCGCCGAAGCAAAATTCAGAACGCCAAACCAGCAGCAGAAAAAAATAATTCTTCTCATCATGGGTTCCTCAAAAGTATAGCAATTAAACTCTTGAAAGGTGCTGTAAAGTTCCTTCTGGTTATAGCGAAAAAGGCGGGAGAAAAACCGGCGTCGAGCGATTGGTGAAATGCCGGCGTGTTTAGGCAGACTTGCGTTCTTCAACAACGTACATCGGTTCTTTTTTCTTCAGAATTGCATCCTTCGTAATGATACATTTTTTTACACCGGTTTGTGAAGGAAGTTCATACATGATGTCGAGCATTGTGTCTTCAACGATGGATCGGAGCGCACGGGCACCGGTGCCGCGCTGATCGGCTTTTTGAACAATAGCGCGCAGCGCCGCTTCTTCAAATTCCAATTCCACGCTTTCCATTTTGAATAACTTCTTGAATTGTTTCACGAGCGCATTTTTCGGTTCAGTCAGAATATTCAACAGCGCGTCTTCTGACAATGAATGCAGTGTTGAAATAATCGGGAGCCTGCCGATAAATTCCGGTATCAATCCGAATTTCAGCAAATCATCCGGTTCGACCTGCCGGAGGTATTCGTCGGTGGTGTATTCTTTTTTTCCGCGGATATCGGCGCCGAAGCCGATGGGGTTTTGACTGACGCGTCGCGCAATGATTTTGTCGAGTCCTTCAAACGCGCCGCCGCAGATGAAGAGAATGTTTTTTGTGTTTACACTGATAAGATTTTGTTCCGGATGCTTACGTCCGCCTTTTGGCGGAACACCGGCAATCGTTCCTTCTAAAATTTTCAGCAGCGCTTGCTGAACACCTTCACCGGAAACATCGCGGGTGATGGAGGCGCTGTCGCTTTTGCGGGAAATCTTGTCTATCTCGTCTATGTACACAATTCCGCGCTCAGCGCGTTCAACATTGTATTCTGCGTTTTGCAGTAGGTACACCAGAATTGTTTCAACATCGTCGCCGACATACCCGGCTTCAGTCAAAGTTGTTGCATCGGCAATGGCGAAAGGGACATCGAGAATTCTTGCAAGCGTTTGCGCAAGCAGAGTCTTACCGGTTCCGGTCGGTCCGATGAGCAATACGTTGCTCTTTTCAATTTCGACATCATCAAAAATAGGGGCATGTTCTTGTGCATCAATGCGCTTGTAATGATTGTAAACTGCAACAGCCAGAGTTTTTTTTGCAAACTCCTGCCCGATCACGTATTCATCGAGCGCTTCTTTGATCTGCGTCGGTGAAAGCACTTGCTTTGCTTTTCCTTTGCGTTTCGGAAAGGCAGCAATGTTGCTGCGAATGATATCAACGGACGTCGAGACGCAGAGGTCGCAAATGTACACATCGGGGCCTGCAATGATGCTGCTCACCTCTTCCGGTCCCCTGCCGCAGAAGGAACATTTCACTTTCTCATCGGTTTTTTGTTTCTGACTCATACGCGGAATGTTTAATGAGTGCGGGCAATGGCTTTTCCATCGCTCACAATCGAGAGGAATTATTTTTCTTTTTTGCCGTTGTTTGATTTTTTCGTGAGAATAAGATCGATCAATCCATATTCTTTTGCTGCATCGGCCGACATGTAGTTATCGCGGTCTGTGTCTCGTCCGACTTCTTCCGGAGTTTTTCCGGAATGCCGCGCTATAATTTCATTGATCCGCGATTTTGTTTTGAGAATTTCTTCTGCCTGAATGCTGATATCAGAAGCGGTACCTTGCACGCCGCCCCACGGCTGATGAATCATAATGCGCGAATTGGGAAGTGCTTTGCGTTTTCCTTTTGCTCCCGCCAGCAGCAGCACCGCGCCCATGCTTGCCGCCATACCAACACAAATCGTTGAGACATCCGGACGGATGTATTGCATTGTGTCGTAAATTGCAAGCCCGGCGTACACGCTTCCGCCCGGGCTGTTGATATACAGATGAATGTCTTTGTCCGGATCTTCTGCTTCAAGGAACAGCAGTTGTGCAACAATCAAACTGGCAACCACATCGTCAATCGCTGTGCCGACAAAGATGATGCGTTCTTTCAATAAGCGGGAAAAGATATCGTATGCCCGCTCACCGCGGCTGGTCTGTTCGACCACCATTGGAACCAGTTGGTTGTAGATGTCAAACTTTTTTTCCGGTCCGATCATTTCTTGTTTTCATCCTTTCGTCAAAAATGGAAATTGAAAAAACGTTTTATGCTTCAGCGGGAATATCCGCGTTCTCAACTTCCTTTACAACAGCCGATTTTTTCAGAAGTTCAATGAGCTTTTCATTGACCATACGTTCACGCGACGCCTCGGACGATTTATAAAATTGAACAAGCCGTTCTTTATCGATACCGAGCTTTGCGGATTCTTTTTCTGCCATTGCTTCAATTTCGGCGTCGCTCACTTCAATCTTTTCATTATTCAGAATTTGTTCCCGTATCAGTGCCCATTTTGTCTGCCAGACGGCAGTCGGGCGGAGCGATTCGCGGTACTTTTTCTCATCAAAATTCTTCGGAAGTTTTTTATTCGATTGCTGATTCTTTGCATCTTCAATGTAGGAATCAATGAAACCGCTCACGAGCGTTTCGGGTACCGCAAAGTCATGACGGCGGACTATTTCTCTTGTCAGGTCATTGACAAATTGATCTTCCGTTTGCTCGTTCCAGTAGCGCTGAAGGTCTTCGTGAATCGCTTTCTGAAAATCTGTACTTGAGGAATATTTCCCCTTGGTGTTTTTTTTCACAAACTCATCGTTGAATTCAGGCAGGATCACTTTTTCTATTTTCCTGACCGTAATTTGCAGGTGAACATTGTGTGAGTGATCGTCGTGCTGATGCGTGAACTTTGCAGCATACACCCCGCCAAGCTCCGCATGTGCGAGCGCCTGTTTGATTTCCTTTTCGGTGCCCGGCTCGTTGAGATAAATCTTTACACCGTCACTTTTCTTGCCGATGAGCGGCGTGCCGCTTTCGTCGAGGTCTTGTAAATCCGCAGTCACCATAAACTCTGTACCGTCCACTTTTTTTGCTTCTTCGTATGAAGCGTTGATGTTGCGCAAGCGCTCGATTTCTGCTGCGGTTTCTTTTTCAGTGATGCGATGTATTTTCTTTTCGACTTCGATGCCTTTGTAATCTTTCAATTCAAAATCGGGCTTCACTTCATATTTGATTTTGAATGTGAATGGTTCGCCGCGTTTATATTTCATATCCACCAGGTTGGGGGTACCAATGGGCTGAATGTTCCGTTCCTCCATTGTTTTCTTGAACGAATCGTTGGCAATATCATCGAGCGCATCATATTCGATGCTGTCGCCGTACATTCTTTTGATTAACGACATCGGCACTTTGCCCTTGCGAAAGCCTTTGATTTCAATTGAAGGTGCAGCTTTCTTGTAGGCTGCTTCAAAATATGGAACAAGTTCTTCCAGCGAGAGGCTGATTTCTACTTCACGATCACAATCGGTAACATTATTAATGGTAACTTCCACTCAACACTCCTTTGGTGATATTCTCTTTGGCATGCCACAGTGTGGCGCACAAAATCGTCGCATAATTCTTCTTAAAATACGAAAGATAGCCCCGAAAATCAATGTAACTATTCACAAACTCTTGCCGATATCACTGAAATAATCTATATTTTCACATTCATGATTTATCGCTTTTTATTCTGTCACGGAAGACAATGAAAATGCAGTTTTATCGCATCCCGTACTTCGGGAAAATCTTTCTCACATTTTTTTTGATAACAACTATGGCTGGGTCAACATTTTCGCAAGGCACAAACGATTCTTTCGGAGAAGTTTCTTCGTTTGTTCGTTCATTATACGATTCATACGATACCTACAAAGCGATGCAGATTGCCACACGAAGATTCAAACACGACGACATGATGAAAGTTCTTGACAGCCTCAGGAACGCAATGCCCGCAGTACTTTCGGTGAAACAATTAGGCGTTTCGGATGAAGGTCGCTCCATCAATCTGCTGGCGTTAGGAAACGGGAAGAAGAAAATCTTCATGTGGTCGCAAATGCACGGCGACGAGCCGACGGCAACAATGGGATTGCTCGATGCGCTGTCATACATCAGCGGACATCTGGAAACTCCGGAAGTGAAAAAGATTTTCTCCGAAACAACGTTGCTCATTATTCCAATGCTGAATCCTGACGGCGCGGAACGATTTCAGCGGCGCAGCGTACATGGCATCGATATCAATCGCGATGCGAAGCGTTTGCAGACGAACGAAGCCAAAATTTTGAAAGCGGCACACGACAGCCTTTCTCCGGAATTCGGTTTTAATCTTCACGATCAGGAACCGCGCTACACGGTCGGCATATCCGGCAAGGTTGCAACAATCGCTTTGCTTGCTCCTGCAGTCAATTATGAGAAGACCGACAACGCAGTGCGAGTTCGGGCAAAAAAAGTCGCCGCCGAATTGGTAAATATTTTTTCGCCGTACATTGCGGGGCACATTTCACGGTACGACGATTCATACGAGCCGCGCGCTTTCGGAGACAATATTCAAACGTGGGGAACAAGTACCGTGCTTATCGAATCAGGCGGCTGGAAAGATGATCCCGAAAAGATGTACATTCGAAAATTAAACTGTGTCGCTCTGCTTGGGATCTGGTATTCCATTGCAACGAATGTGTACGAGAAGGCGAACATTGCAGACTATGAATCACTGCCGCAGAACACGCAGAATCTTTATGACATCATTGTCCGCGGCGTTACGCTGAAATATTCAAACGGAGTAGCACCAGTTCTTGTTGACATCGGCATCAACATGGAAGAGAGAGTGGGTGAGGACGGCGCTATTCACCGCAGCGGCCGCATTGCAGACATTGGAGATCTCAGCACTTCGCAAACATTTGAAACGATTGACGGAAGCGGGAAATATTTGGATGGCAGCCTCGTTAGAATGGAGCGGCGTGTTGATGTTGATACTCTCTTAAAGGCGATGAAAGCAAATTAAGTCTCCAATTCCCCCTTCAATTTCATTTCGCTGTGGCTTTTTGTGTTGATGTTCTTCGTAGAACTTCTCCCCAAATTATTTTTTTGATTGCCTCAATGGACTGACTGCCGTCAACGACGACAAAGCGATGCGGTTCATTCTGCGCCATTGCTATGTAACCGCGGCGAACGCGTTCATAGAATTTTGTTCCTGAACTTTCCATGCGATCCATCGGTGTGCCGCTCCGTTTCCGCCGTTCAACAATTTCTTCTACGGAAACATCGATCAGAAATGTTACTTCCGGCATAACGCCGAATGTTGCCGCCGCATTGATTGCCCGAACTGCGTCAAGATGCAGCCCGCGCCCGTAGCCTTGGTACGCCGTGGTGGAATCGACATAACGGTCGCAGACAACAAACCGGGATTCGAGCAGTGCCGGCTGAATTTTTTGAAACACAAGCTGCGCCCGTGCCGCGGAAAACAACAGCAGCTCGGTAATTTCATTCATTCCAAGATGTTTTTTGTCGAGAAGAACTTCCCGGATACGTTCGGAAATTTCCGTGCCTCCCGGCTCACGAATAAAATCTACCGCGTGATGCTGTGCCCGCAGAGTATCTACAAGCAAGTTCGCCTGCGTTGTTTTTCCAGAACCGTCGAGACCTTCAAATGAAATGAACATAATGCCTGTGAACAACCGATGTGACAGTAAATTTTTGTTACTCTTCTTGTAAGATAGAAGATAGAAAGCGCAGAATCAATTCATTGAAAATTGAATTTGATTTTGTTATACTTCCGTCGTCGTCAGAACAATATACGTACCACACTACAAGGAGCCACATCATGGAAGAACAAAATGCTACTGCTTCACAGCCGGAATCAGCGGCGGCGGAAATGGGTTTCAGCGACAAGCTGATGAATGTGTTTGCGTCGCCGGGGGAATTGTTTGAGTACGTGGCAAAGGCACCAAAGCAAACATCAAATTGGGCGCTTCCCTTATTGCTGACTACCGTGATCGGAATTGTGTTTACTTTTGTCGCATTTACGCAGCCGCCGATTCAGGATGAAATGGCGCGGCAGCGTGATAAATATGTTCAGCAGCAAATTGCCGCCGGAAAGCTGACACAAGAGCAAGCAGATAAGGCGGCAGAATATTCACCGAAGCCAGGCTCACCAATGTTTTTGATCTTCGGTTCGGTTGGAGTTGTTCTTGTGATGTTTGCAACGTTGTTTCTTTCTGCGCTGGCATTTTGGCTGTTAGGGAAATTCGGATTTAAATCCGGAGCGACGTACGGTAAAGTGGTGGAAGTTGTCGGGCTTTCAATGTACATCATGGCAGTTGGGTCGCTGTTAACGCTCATTCTTGTTGTTGCCATGGGTTCAATGCATGCGACGCCAAGTCTGGCGCTTGCTGTGTCGGATTTTGATCCGATGAATAAAATGCACAAATTTTTGTCGTCAATAAATATTATGACGTTCTGGTATCTTGGAATTGTTTCAATCGGTTTAGGAAAGCTGTTTACAGTCTCGCTTGGTAAAGCATTAACCGGCGTCGCGGTGATTTGGGCGGTGTGGACGGCGATTTCAGTGTTTGTTAATTTGGGTTTCTGAAACTCTGCCGCGATGTGCGTTGCACACAAAGGCGAGATATCTGATTCTCGCCTTTGTGTTTTTATGATGGGACAGAATTTTCTACATGATTCCCTGGGGATCGATGTCGATGATGATCTTAACTCCGCCGGGCATTGTTTTTTCAAGATCGCGATGTGCCGATAAAATTGCCGAACGCATACGCGAACCATTCGGGTCTGCGATGCGCGGGGCTTTGATGATTAAATGCCAGCGGTAATGGTTTTTGATTTTTGAAATAACTGCGGCCGATGGACCCAAAACGATGCTGTGTGAGTCAACATTTCGCAACAGTGCGACATAGCGATGCATTGCGTCTTGAACTTTTTTTTCGTCTTCGCCTTTGATTTCGATAAGTGCAATACGCACGAACGGAGGATAGAGCGCTTGTTGACGATACTGTAATTCTTCTTCGTAAAATCCGGCATAGTTGTGTGTGAGAACATGCTTCAAGCTGTAGTGTGCTGTCTGAAAACTTTGAATTACCACTTCGCCGCGTAATGAGCTTCGCCCTGCACGGCCTGCAACTTGCGTGAGCAGCTGGAAGGTTCGTTCTGCCGAACGAAAATCCGGCAACGACATTTGTGTATCCGCAGAGATAACGCCGACAAGCGTCACGCGAGGAAAGTCGAGTCCTTTGGCAACCATTTGTGTGCCGAGAAGAATGTCCGCCTCACCGTGAGAAAATTTTTGCAGCAAGCGGTCGTGTGAGCCTTTGCGAGTTGTTGTGTCCAGGTCCATTCGGAGAATTTTTGCGTCCGGGAAAAGCTGCGCTAAATCCTGCTCCACGCGTTGAGTGCCGAAGCCTTGCAGCTTGAGAAGAAAGCCGTGGCAATTCGGGCACGTATCGGGGATCGGCTTCACCGTTCCGCAGTAATGACAGCGCAAATGTTTTTTTGTGAGATGATATGTCATCGTCACATCACATTGTTCACACCGTGCCACATAGCCGCATTCCATACATTCAAGAAAGGGTGCGAAGCCGCGGCGGTTTTGCAGCAGAATAACACCTTCTTTTTTTTCGAGACGTTCACGGATTTTTTCTTCCAGCAGTTTTGAAACCGAATGAAATCCGTTTTCGAATGCTTTTCTGCCAGTCTCCTTCGCGCGCATTTTCATCTGCTCGTACACCCGCTGATGCTCTTCAATCATGTTGACGATAGTGATGGAAGGGAGGACGGCGTTATCAATTCGCTTCGGCAGTTCGAGCAGCGTGTATTTTCCGGACCGCGCGTTGAAAAACGACTCTACAGACGGCGTCGCAGAGCCGAGCACGACAACGGCAGTATTCAACACTCCCCGCATAATTGCAGCATCGCGCGCATTGTAGCGCGGTGTCGCGTCGTACTGTTTGTAGGACGCTTCATGCTCTTCATCGACAACAATAAGCCCGAGATTGTTGAGGGGAGCAAAAATTGCCGAACGCGGACCGACGACAATTTTATATTTCCCTTCGCGCGCAAGCCGCCACGCATCGTACCGTTCGCCGGCAGACATTTTGCTGTGCATGACGATCACGTCGCCGCCAAAATGCAGGCGGAAGCGGCGGACAATTTGCGGCGTAAGAGAAATTTCGGGAACAAGCACAATTGCGGTTTTTCCTTCCGCCAGTGCTGCACTGATCGCTTCAATATAAACCTGTGTTTTGCCGCTGCCGGTAATACCGTGCAAAAGGAAAGTTTTTTGTTCGCCCACGGTAATCGCTTGCGAGATTTTTGCAAGCGCATCGCGCTGGTGGCTGTTGAGTTGAACATTCTCGATTGCAATGATTGAACTGTCGTCGCTGAATTCTTCTTTGCGCAATTCTTCCTGAAGGAAAATATCAACGAGATTTTTTTTTACAAGCGACTTGAGCGCCGTAAGAGATGCGTGCGTTTCTTTCAGCAAACGCTGCAACGGATACGGTTCATTGCCTGCCTCGTTCAGGCGAAGAAGAAGTTTTTGCTGCAATTTTCCTCTGACAACTGTGTCAGCCGGAATTTCTTTTCGAACGATGAACTTTGCGAGTTTCGGTTTTGTCGATTGCGGCGGAAGAAATTCAGTGACCGATACAATACCGGCTGCTTCGAGATCCGAGAGAACCGCAGAAATGTTTTTTACGCCGGTCTTCTTTTGGATCTGAGCAACAGAAAACTTCTCTCCATTCAACAGCGTCTTAAGAATTTTTGTCCGCTGCGGAGCGGCGCGATGTTTCTGTCCTGAAGATATCTTTGACAATTGCACTTCAGCCGCAGCGGAATTGAGCAATGAGACGATGCGTTTGCTTTCCAGCGAAATACCCTGAGGAAGAAAAGCTTTCAACACTTCGCCGTGCGGAGCACAATAATAATCGGAAATCCAGCGCGCTAACCGTAACAGTTCTTCGGAAACGGACGGCTGTGTATCGAGAATATCGTGAATCGGTTTCAGCGACGTGAGTGAAGAATGATCAGGAAAGCCGACAATGATGCCCGTCAGTTTTTTTGTGCCGAAGGGAACAAGCACGCGGCAGCCCGGTCTCGCGGATGAAACCAGTTCCGGTGGAAGAACATACGTGAACGATTGAGGGAGAGGAAGAGGAAGCGCAACATCAACAAGTTTTTGATTCATGGGAAAAACGCTTTACTGCAATCCGCAACGTTTCGTCACAATTCCGATTCAATCTGACGGTACACATCTTTCAGCGGAATATTTTTTTCCAGCGCGATGCGTTTGCATTCTTCGAATTCCGGTACAAGCCGCTCGGTTCCATCAGCAATCACAGATTTCACTTTTACCTGCCCGAAACGCGTCGTTATGATTTTCGATCCGCGCTGAAGTTTTCGCCGCTCAACTTGTTGAATGCGTACGCCGAGAGTTGTTGTTTGGGAAAAAATAATGTTCAACACCGCATCGAGATTCCCACGATTCACCAATGCGGAAAGCACAATGCCGGGGCGGCCTTTTTTCATGATCACAGGTACAAGATACGCGTCGTGTGCACCTTTGGTGAGAAGCTGTTCAATCACGAATGGATACACTTCAGGGTTCATGTTGTCAATATTCGTTTCGACGGAAACAAGTTCGTCATATTCGTGCGCATAATGCAGTTCGCCGATAAACACGCGCAGAAGATTCGGTACCTGAGAAATCTCATTCGTTCCGGCTCCATAGCCGATGAACTTTATGTCGAGTTGTTCAAGAGAAAGCATTCCTGAAGACAACGTTTTGATAATTCCTGCGCCGGTTGGCGTCGTTAGTTCGTGAGGAATGTCGGTGAGAACAGTCGGGTACCCTTTAAGGATTTCCACTGTAGCAGGAGCCGGGATCGGCATTGTTCCGTGCTGCGTGTTCACGAAGCCTCCGTTGCCGACACGAACCGGAGACGAATACAATTGTTCGATCTCGAAATATTCCAAGCAGATGCATGTTCCGACAATGTCAACGATGGAATCCACAGCGCCGACCTCATGAAAGTGTATCGTCTCAATCGTCGTGTTGTGAATTTTCGCTTCTGCTTTTCCGATCACCGTGAAAATTTTTTCCGCACGGTTTTGAACCCGCGCCGGCAGCTTTGATGATTTGATGAGAGAGAGAATATCCGTTAAACTTCGGTGTGAGTGAGGCTCGTGCGAATGTTCGTGGTGATGTTCATGGTCTACTTCAACATCTATTTTAATTGCGGAAATAGCGCTGCGTTCAATGCTGTGGCTGTGCAGCGTGTATCCTTCTACGCGGAGCTTTTTCAATTCTTCTTGCAAATATGAAAGCGGAACGCCGGCGTGAATGAAAGAGCCAAGCGTCATGTCGCCGCTGATGCCTGCAAACGTATCGAAGTATGCAATGTTCATAGTGATGGAAATTTTTTTCGGCGTTACTTCTATGAATATAAGAATTTTTCGTAAAGAAGACGAGCGCAAGAATGCAGTGAAAAAAAACGTCCCGTTACACTTTGAAGTAACGGGACGTTTTTGGAAAGAGTCAATCCTTTTGCGAAGCTGACTTACCAGTTGAAATTCAACGTCGCGAAATAATTCGCAGGAGCTCCCGGCAAATATTCCGGTGTTGTACCGAACACGGTACCGTAGGCATAGTACTGTGTGTTCGCGAGGTTATTCCAATTCAATGTGAAATCGATGGATTTTGTGCTGAACACATTCTTGAACGAATAACCGATGATTGCATTGAGCAATGTGTAGGAAGGAATCGTGCCGAAATTATTCAGGTTGTCGATGTACTGCTTCCCGGCATTGTTCACTGAGAAATTGATAAACGCGTTCATGTAACTATAGTTGACGCCGACATTCACCATGGTGACCGGAAAATTCGGCAAGTACTTGCCGGAATAACTTTGCGATGTCGTTTTTCCGGTCTGCACTACCTGATCCGTAAATTGATTGTTTGAATAGGTGAAGTTCGCATTCACCTGCAGATTATTCATCAGGGATACAACTCCGTCAAACTCAACTCCTTGATGTGTTGTATGCTGTGCATTTGCCAATGTATTTCCGTTTGCATCTGCGCTTGGATTTGTGGGGTCGTACACATTGATTAATTCGTTCGAGAAATTCATTGTGAAATAATCAAGTTTGAAGTGGTACATATCCGTAGCATAAGCAAGACCAAGTTCAATATCTGCTTTCAAGAATTCCGGATTCAAGTCGGTCCGCAGAAGTCCGCTATTGTAAACTGCGCCCTGTGCCGGTTCTTCCTTCGCCTGACTAAAATTCACAAAAGCATTCATTGACTCTGTGATGTTATACGTTGCACCGAGCCTCGGCGTTAAGAACGAAAACGGCGATTTATAATTGTTGAGCGGCGTTGTTCTGGGTGTGACGCCTGCCGAAACATTTGTTGCGCTGCTTCCGACAAATTTTTCTGTGAGATAATATGTCGGTGCAGAATATTGGAGGTCTGCCATCAAATTTAATTTTTCAAGCCTCCAGAGTGTATGGATAAAACCTGCGAAGACAAACTTGTTCCCGTTGTAATCATAGAAGTGAGCGAAATCGGTTCCGGGCGCAAAGTTCGCGGGAGTTGCCGACGTGTAATCAAGAATGCCGTAGTGCCGTGCATTCCACTGCCGAAGTTCAATGCCGGCAGCGAGATCGTTGTTGCCAAGTTTGTATGTGATATTGGAGAGCAGTCCATACTGATAATTATCGGTGACATACCTGTATGCAGTTTGCACCGAGGTGAGAGAATCGCCGGTACTTGTCACGATAACATATTTGCCCGCCCCATTTTTCACAGCATAGTTTGGGAAGTAGGCATTTGCAGAACCAAATCCTGTCCAATGTGAACCAAATCCGTTGCCGCGAACATAGAACAAGCTTGTGCTCCAGTTTGCTTCCGGCGTGACGGCGTAATTCAAGTGAAGTTCGTAATGCGGCTGATTGAATTGATTATAATTGTACCGCTGACCTTGCGGGTCGTTCGTTCCCATAGGATTGTACGTTCTTCCGTACTGATCAATTTGTTTTTGCGAAGGATAGATGTACGAGTAGTGGTTCACTTCTGGAGATTGATAGAAGTTCAGTTTCAGCGTCACCTTGTCAAAGTACACTGCGCCGCCAATAAAATATCCCCAATAATCTGCCCACGAATAATCTCTGTAACCGTCTCCTTTGAGATGCGAGACGCGGGCATAGGCGGCATATTTACCATTGATCAATCCGGTATTGGCGGCAACAGAAACTTTGCTCAAATTATAACTGCCGTAGCCGGTAGTTACTGCGAAACTTGGAGCCGCCGAATAATCTGCCGTTTCGATATTGATGCTTCCCGCCAGCGCGCTTGATCCGTACAACGAATTGCCTACGCCGCGCTGAACCTGAATTGAGCTGACATTCGAAAGAAGATCGGGGAAATCATTCCAATAGATTCTTCTCGATTCAGGATCGTTTTCAGGAATTCCGTTGATCATTGTTTGAACTCTGTCTTGAGAGAAGCCGCGAATCGAAACGCTGGCATCTCCTAATCCAATGCCTCCGTCAGCCCATCCATAGACGCCGGGAAGAGTTTTGAGAATCATCGGTACATCTTGAACGGTGTATTCGTGCTTAATAGCCATCGCAGTGACATTAGAAAATGCAACAGGTGTTTCTTTTTCTACTGCTCTGAATCCTGTGATCACAACCGGCGAAGTTTGAATCGGATTTGTCTTCAACGCGAATTCGACAGTTGCTTCTCCGCCATCCGTTACGCTCACCGTTTTTGTCTCTGAACTGTACCCAACGGCAGCCGCTCTAATGCTTTTATCTCCGACCGGAACGTTGAGCAGTACAAATTTCCCGTTTGCATCGGTAGGTGTTCCCAGTACTGTCCCGACAACAACTACCGTTACACTGGGAAGAGGTTCATTTGTTTCTGCGTCCTTCACGATACCCGTCACTTTGCCATGCTGGGCGAGTAAAAGGCATGGAACGAGCGCAGTTCCGAGAATTGCCAAGATTGTTCTT
Organism: Bacteroidota bacterium; assembly: GCA_021796275.1. Classification (GTDB taxonomy): domain Bacteria; phylum Bacteroidota; class Ignavibacteria; order UBA10030; family UBA8401; genus JAJYOI01. Next base: position 4,203 of record JAJYOI010000029.1, on the reverse strand, counting down.
CGCATGTTATCTCCTTTTTGTAAATGGTTTTTGGAAAAATATGAATGGAAAAATCAGCTTTGGGACGGATGCAAAGAAGACGGGTACAATCTCTATTCTCGGGGAAAAAACTTCTCACCTCCTTATCCCGCTGTCCTCTCTTCTTGCTATCCTCGTTTTTTCCCAAGGATTCTGATCTTTTGGTTTTCGCGGCAGTCTGCTTGACGAAGCTTTTGGTTCTGGATTTTGGTTTTGATTCGGCAAGACTGCCGAATTGGCGTACAAATGTAAGAATTTTTTAGAAGAAGAAAAAGATTGGGAAGATTAAAAAATTGTTATCTCAAAACGCGTTTGGAACTAAAAATGGAAGTAAAGCTGACGGGAAGGTTGAAAATTGCTGCACGCCGCAGCTTTAGCGAGCGGAATAATTTTTGTCAGCTTCAAGCGAATGGATTGCAGTGGCAAATACGATGGTGTAGATCACGCCGCATCAGTCGGTTGTTTCCCTTGTGCAGAACTTAGAAATGGTGTGAGGTAGGCAAGAAAACGCCGGGTTGCCCCGATGTTTTCATCAACGAAGGCTCTGGCACTTTTGCCGGCGGTTGTGCGAATAGTTTCGCTCTCAAGCAGTGTCCGCATAATTCTGTAGAGTTGTTTATCATCTTCAATGACGAAAGCCGCATTGCGTTTCGTTAACGCGATCGCTTCCTGCGAATTGTCGTGTTTCGGTCCAAAGATAATCGGAAGAGAAAATGCTGCCGGCTCCAACACATTGTGAACTCCTTGACGAAAGCTGCCGCCAACATACGCTATGTGCGCATAGCGGTATAAAGGCACAAGCACGCCGACACTGTCTATTAAAATGATACGTTCATTATGGAATTCATTGAGGTCGGAAAAGCGGATGAACGTTGATTTTCCGCTTAGCTGATATTCAAGTGATTCAAGATGTTCAACCGTGGGTTCGTGAGGGACAAGAATAGTCAATAACTCCGGAATTTGTTCCTGGAGTTTGAAGACAACCGGCAGGACGATTTCTTCATCGGCTTCCCAGCTTTGACCGATGATAAAGATTTTTTTTCCTGCAATGACAGACGGCGGAAGGAGATTTTTCTTTTGAGCGTCAACACTTCGCATCATGACCTGATCAAAACGTGTGTCGCCGATAGCTGTGATGATCGGAGTCGTTGTGTCAAAATCCGCAAACGACGATGTGTCATTTTCCGAGACGGTAAGAATATGAGTGAAACAGTTGTAAAGCGAATGATGGAATTGGCGAAGGACGGGAAACTTGCGCGAGGAGTTTTTCTTCATTGTTGCATTGGCAATAAAGGTTGGAATGCCGTTTTTTTTCAGTGCCCAAATTATATTCGGCCAGGTATCATAGCGCACCATTATTGCCGCAGTCGGTTTAATGATGGAAATGAATTTGTTCGTGGCGGTGTGTGTATCGAACGGTAGGTATGAAATAATATCGGCAGATTTGTAATTTTTCGAGTGCTCATATCCCGATGGCGAAAAAAAAGTTGCGACGATGGAAATATCCTGATATGATTTCTTCAGTTCGGCGATAATCGGCTTTGCTTGTTCAAATTCTCCCATAGACGAAGCATGAAACCATAATCGTGTGTGCGGGGAAAGCTGCGCAGCGCGTTCTTCAAGCGCTGCGAAAAGTTTTCTTCGCCCGGCAATGCCGCGCCGGATTTTGTTATTGAACAACCCTCCAATGTGAAATGCTGTCCACATGAAGGGCACGATAACGGTGTTGTAAAAAATTTTCCAGAAGATCATCGGTGCAAAGATCATTGCGGTTTAGTTGAACAGCAGAGTGTTTGATTATTGAATGAGAATGCAGTCGCCGGTTTTGATTGTTCCGCCGCTTATAACGCGGGCTAACATTCCTCGTTTTCCTGCAAGCTGCCCGCCAAGTCCCGGTCGAATTTCATCCATTCGGCTGCACGGAGAACACGGCTTTGTAATTTCAAGCACTACCGAATTGCCGATACGAAGCTGCTGCTTAAAATGTAACCGCATCAGATTGATTTTTTGTGTAGTGATGTTCTCTTTCACGTCGCCGGGCGTCAATTGCAATTCATCGAGCGTTTCCTTTTCAATCAAAAGAATCTGACGGGAGCTTTCGGCAATTGCATGCATATCGCCGTCAATGCCTTTGCCGGCAATTACGCTTGCGGATTCGACAAGCCTTATTGGTTTTCGGTGTCCGGGACAGAGCTGGATCGAAGCTACAATTCCTGAATCTGCCATAAGATTTGTGCGGTCAATATACTGATGAAATGTTTCTTCTGCAATTGCCGCGCTGAAACTTTGTGCGGAACGAAAATTGATTCTTGTAGGATTCTTCGCTATCTTTCATACTCAAATATCAGCAAAAACAAGGGAAATAAGAAATTTATGAGAGCCATCATTCCGGTTGCAGGCATAGGAAGCAGACTGCGTCCGCACACGTTCACAATTCCGAAAGTGCTCATCAATGTTGCCGGCAAGCCGATCATCGGCCACATTATGGATAAGGTGATCGCTGATGGATTTGATGCCGCGACAATTGTTGTCGGTTATTTGGGCGACAAGATCAAGGAATACATCACCGCAAATTATTCTATTCAAGTTGATTTTGTCGAACAGGAAGAACGGTTAGGGTTAGGTCATGCAATCTATTTGTCGCGTCACACAATCTCGAAAGATCCGATCCTCATTATTTTGGGAGACACAGTGTTCGATGTTGATCTTTCTGCAATGGTACAAAACGGTCATACTGTACTTGGAGTGAAAGAAGTTGAAGATCCGCGGCGTTTCGGAGTTGCAGAATTGAAGAACGGATTTGTTTCGCGCTTAATTGAAAAGCCTGAGAAGCCGACAAGCAATCTTGCCTTGGTCGGACTCTATTATGTCAAGCATCCGGACATTTTGTTGGATTGTTTGAAAGAGATCATCAAGAACAATGTGCGGACAAAGAACGAGTTCCAGCTTACCGATGGATTACAGATGATGATTGACCGCGGCGAAAAAGTTACGACGCATAAGATTGACGGATGGTACGACTGCGGCAAGCCGGAAACGTTGCTGGAAACAAATCGTCATTTACTGGAAAAACAATCTGTGCCTAAGGCAGAGGCGGATGTTGTCGTGATGCCGCCGGCTTTCATTTCGCCGAGTGCTTCTGTAAAAAATTCTATTATTGGTCCCTACGCTACAATTGCTGAAGGCGCTACCGTCGTTGACTCGGTCATCAGAAATTCTATCATCAGTGAAAATGCTTCAGTGCAATCGGCGCTGCTGGAAGATTCCATTATCGGCAACAACGCTCTTGTGAAAGGCGGATTCAAGCGCATTAACATCGGGGATTCATCGGAGTTGGAATATTATTGAACTGTCCGATTCCATTGATTCGCAAACCGAATTTAGAAAATAATTTTTTCATCGTTCATAATTAAGGAGCATTCTTTTCATGCGTTATCTTTTTACCTCTGAATCTGTTTCCGAAGGGCATCCCGATAAAGTGTGTGATGCGATTTCGGATGCAGTATTGGATTCGCTGCTTACTCAGGATAAACATTCCCGCGTTGCATGTGAATCATTTGTTACCACCGGGCTTGCAGTTGTCGGCGGAGAAATTACCACGAAAGCGTATGTTGATATTCCAACAATTGTGCGCCAGACAATCCGTGAGATCGGTTATACCAAAGCTGAATATAAATTTGACGCGGATTCCTGCGGCGTCATTTCCAGCATTCACTCTCAGTCCCCCGATATTGCGCTGGGAGTTGATACCGGCGGCGCAGGCGACCAAGGAATGATGTTCGGCTATGCGAATGATGAAACGCCGGAGTACATGCCGATGCCGATCATGTTCGCCCACCAGTTGGTGCACAAACTTTCCGAGCTTCGCAAGAAACAGCCAAAGCTTATGCCGTATCTTCGCCCCGATGCGAAATCACAAGTGACGATTGAATACGACGGCAGAACTCCGATCCGCGTTGATGCTGTTGTTGTTTCTACACAGCACGATGCCGAAGTTTCGCAAAAACGGATTCGCGAAGATGTGATTCACTATGTCATTAAAAAAATTATTCCAAGTCATCTTCTTGATAAAAAGACAAAATATTTTGTCAATCCTACCGGACGATTTGAAGTCGGCGGGCCGCACGGTGATACCGGTTTGACTGGAAGAAAAATTATCGTTGACACGTACGGCGGGCGGGCACC
>JAJYOI010000028.1 GCA_021796275.1 Bacteroidota bacterium | reverse complement strand
GGGAAGTGCAGCTTGCCAAAAGTGCTATTGCATCGGGAATTAAAATCTTGATGAAGGAGCTCAACATCGGGCCGAAAGATATCGGCACTGTTTATATCGCTGGTGGGTTTGGAAATCATGTGCGCGGTCAGGATGCAATAGATTCGGGATTGATTCCGAAAGTACCGGTTGAAAATGTGAAATTTATCGGCAACGCCGCAATTGCAGGTGCCGAGGCAATGTTACTTTCGAAAACAGCAAGAGAAAAGGCTGAACGGTTAGGGAAGGATGTACAATATGTAGAAGTGGCGGATCGAAAAGATTTTCATGAGTTCTTTGTGGATTCGATGCACTTTCCGGTTGGAGAAAATGGAGAAAAGAAATTTTCTCATGCGCTTTGACAATGGTAACTCGTTACTTAAAACCTGAAGAGATACCTTTTGATTTCGAGCGTGCCTACAAGTTTCTTCGGATTCAAAAGGCATCGGAGAAATATCAAATAATGCATGAAATGGTTGCCCGGCTGCACGCGCAATATCAGCATTGTTTCGAGGCGCGTTACCGCTACGAGATTTACAGAGTAGCAGGATCACAGTCGAGTTCGTTCAGTGTGCTGCTCCGCCATATAGACGGCGGACAAGTTGACAGCGGCGTAAGTTTCACCGGACAGGGCATTCACGCTCTGCTTACTCATTCGCGTTATGCAGCAGTTTTCCTTTTGACTGTCGGTGAGCAAATTGATAGTGAAATGAAAAAATTATCGGAAGTAGATTTCACAGAAGCATATTTTTTAGATGGCGTCGCATCAACGATGACGAACGGTGTTCTCCATCTTTTGAAACGTGAACTGCAGGAGGAATCAAAGAAATATCATTGCGAAGTGTCGTACCGATTTTCTCCAGGATATGCCCGGTGGGAATTGCACGAGCAGCAGAAGATTTTTTCTTTATTAAATGGAAAAGAAATAGGCATGTCGCTTTCCGAAACGTTTTTTATGGAGCCGCAGAAATCGCTTTCTGGGGTCTATGGTTTACGGCCGCTTCAAACCGATAAGAATAGATGAAGGTAGAATATATGGTTTTGGACAAACAGATTAGAATTGAAAGGGCGACGGAAAAAGATGTCCCGTTGATTTTATCGTTTATTAAACGGCTTGCGGAGTATGAAAAACTTTCACACGAGGTTGTTGCCACCGAGGAAATATTGCGGGAGACATTATTTGGCGGGCGGCGATTTGCCGAAGTTGTGATTGCATATTACGACGATGTCACCGTCGGATACGCGTTGTTTTTTCATAATTTTTCCACATTTATTGGCCGGCCGGGAATGTATTTGGAAGATTTGTTTGTGGAACCTGAATTCCGCGGAAAGGGAATTGGTAAATCGTTGTTGCAGTATCTCGCTCAAATTGCTGTTGATCGAAAATGCGGCCGACTGGAATGGGCGGTATTGAATTGGAACGAGTCGGCTATTTCTTTTTACAAACAACTTGGCGCAGCGCCGATGAACGAATGGACGGTTTATCGTTTAACGGGCGACGCGCTGAAAACTTTGGCACGTTCATGAGCCGCATTAAAGTTGAATTGCCGAAGGCGTTTGCGTTCGAGACCGACATCCCGATTCGTATCGGCGACATAAATTACGGCGGGCATTTGGGGAATGATACGATGCTTTCGGTTGCACATGAAGCACGCGTACGGTTTTTGATGCAGCACGGTTATACAGAATTCAACATTGAAGGCAGCGGCATCATCATGGTTGACGCCGCGGTGCAATATCAATCACAATCATTCTATGGAGAAATATTAAGAGTTGAAATTAGCGTCGAGGATTTTCAAAAATTCGGATGCGATTTTTTGTATCGGATTACGGAAAAGGAGTCGCACCGTGAAGTAGCACGGGTGAAAACCGGAATTGTCTTTTTCAATTATGAGAAAGGTAAAATATCAGAGTTGCCGGAGCAATTTCGTGTGAAGATACATTCTCTCAAGGTTCCACTGATTAAAGAAAAATAGTTGCTGGTATGTCTAGAAAAACGTTTACACTTTCCAATGAGCTATACGATTATTTCTGTTCTGTTTCATTACGTGAACCGGAAATTTTGCATCAATTGAGAGAGGAAACAGCGCAGCTTTCGTCCGGAGGAATGCAAGTTTCGCCTGAGCAGGGACAATTCATGCGGCTCTTGGTTGAATTGATTGGTGCACAAAAATGCCTGGAAATAGGAACGTTTACCGGTTACAGTTCATTAAGTGTCGCTTTGTCATTGCCCGAGAGTGGAAAACTTGTTGCGTGTGACAAAAGTGTAGACTGGACATCCATTGCACGGCGATATTGGAAAAGTGCAGGTGTTGGAAAAAAAATTGAACTGCTTCTTGGTCCTGCAATAGAGTCACTCGATAAATTATTGAAGGATGGTCATGCGGGCACATTCGACTTTGCTTTTATAGATGCGGACAAATCAAATTATATCGGTTACTACGAGCGTGTGCTGAATCTTGTTCGCCGAGGCGGGCTAATTCTTGTTGATAATGTTTTGTGGTCCGGCAAAGTTGCCGACGTTTCCAATTCGGAAGATGATACAATTGCCATTCGTGAATTTAATCAACGATTGAGGAACGATGAAAGAATTTTTCTCAGCATGATACCAATCGGAGACGGATTAACTTTGGCGAGAAAGCGATGATTGAAACTATGGAAAAAAGCCGCTGGGCTGAAGCGCAACATTACGAGAAAAATTGGTGGCTGCGCCATGCAGAAAAAATGAATTTAAGGTTTTACGAGGGATACGCTGAGGAGTTGCTTAACGAAATCGGAAACTATCTTAACATTGTGGATGATACAGTAATATTAGAAATCGGCAGCGGTGCTGCAGGAATTCTTACTTTCCTGAAAAGCAAATATCGCTTTGCAATAGATCCTCTAGAAGATTTTTATGCAACGATTCCAAAGTTTTTGGATTTTCGCGACCCGAACGTGAATTATTATAACGGCAAAGGTGAAGAATTGCCTTTTGAAAGAAGTTTTTTTGACTTTATTATTATGGATAATGTTCTTGATCATTGCGATGACCCTCATAAAGTCATGGATGAGATGAATCGAGTGCTGAAGAATGGAGGGATAGTGTTCTTTCGCCAAAATACATATCATGGATGGGGAAAATTTGCACGGGAAGTTCTTGAACATTTTAAAATTGATAAAGGACATCCCCATACATTTACAAAACGCCAGCTTCAGAAATCCTTTTCTGAATTCTCGCTTAACCGTTTAAAAACGAAACGAAGTGGTTATTTTAGAGTATGGCTTCGTGAACTTACCTCTGGAAGAGTTATTGATTTTGCAAAGGCATTGCTTTTTGCCACACGGGATAAAACGTTGTACATTCTTCAGAAATCAATATCATAACAATAGAATTAGTGCATAAATGGAAGAGCTTTTAAAAGAAATGTCCCAAGCAGTGATTGACGGCAATAAGGAAAAATGCGAAGAGCTGACACGAAAATTGCTCGAGGGTGGTCTTTCTCCCAAAGAAATTCTTGATCATGGACTAGTGCCGGGCATGGATGTTGTTGGCGTTCGGTTTCGCGATAACATTATCTTCGTTCCGGAAGTACTTATTTCTGCACGTGCGATGAAAGCATCATTGGCAATTCTCGAACCGCTTTTGACACAGGCAAAAATAAAGGAAGCCGGTATCGTTGTGATTGGCACGGTGAAAGGAGATATTCACGACATCGGCAAAAATATAGTTGCCATGATGCTGAAAGGTGCGGGTTTCAAGGTGATTGACCTCGGTATCGACACACGTGTGGAAAAATTTCTTGATGCGATTAAACGTGAGAAAGCCGACATCGTTGGAATGTCGGCTTTACTGACAACAACAATGGGCTATATGAAAGTCGTCATTGATAAGATCAAAGAAGAAGGACTTTCAGTCAAAACGATGGTCGGTGGTGCGCCGATTTCCCAGTCGTTTGCTGAGAAAGTGGGCGCGGATCGGTATGCGAAAAATGCGACCGAGGCGGTTGAACGAGCGAAAGAATTAATTGGAATTGCTTCTACCATAAACAACTAACTCAACAAGTAAAAATCAAAGTGGAAAAAATAAGTGTACGAAAATCATTTCCTTCAACAACTTCAGTCCGGTAAAATTCTTGTTTCTGATGGCGCGATGGGGACTGAGCTTCAGAAACGCGGGATGCCGGTCGGTGTGTGTCCGGAAGAATTCAATGTTACCCACCCTGAAATCGTTCGAGAAATTTACAAAGATTATTATGATGCCGGGTCAGACCTTGTTGAAACAAATACGTTCGGTGCCAATCGATCAAGATTGGCGTTACATGGATTTGAAAGCCGTGTGCGTGAGTTTTGCATGAAAGCGGTTGAGCTTGCTCGTGCAGTCCGCCCAGCAGGAAGATTTATTGCTGGCTCGATGGGCCCGACCGGTGATCTCATAGATCCGTTAGGGTCACGTACAGTACAGGAAGCGTATGATATTTTTTCTGAGCAAGCAGAGGCTCTTGTAGAAGGCGGCGCAGACGTTCTCTTTGTCGAAACGATGATGGCGGCAGAAGAAGCTGAGATTGCCGTTCGCGCGGCAAAAGAAAAAACGAAGCTTCCCGTTGTTGCAACGATGACATTCGAGCTTGGCAAAGCAGGATTGCGCACGATGTGGGGAGTGGATGTAAATACTGCCGTGAGCCGCTTAACGGATGCCGGCGCCGATATTATCGGCTCAAACTGCGGCAGAGGTTTTGACGATATGATCGCAATTGTTCGAGAAATGCGTCCGCTGACCTCAAAGCCGATCATTGCTCAATCAAACGCCGGTATACCGGATTGGGTGGATGGTATTTCTGTCTATAAGGAAACACCGGAGATTATCGAACTGAAGGCAAAAGAACTTTTGAATCTTGGAGTCAACATTCTCGGCGGTTGCTGCGGTACCGGTCCGGGACATGTTCGAAAAATGCGTCAGCTTGTTGATATAATGCAAAAAGAAATCTGAAAGTATATCTCAATGACTGCCAAGCCGAAAAATATAGAAATGAGTTCAACAGAAAATTTTGTGAGCCATGTTTCGGTGTTGTGCGTTTTATATTTTCTTGTTGCCGGAGCGTTTTTGTTCTTTGCGCTCATGATGTATTTTTTTATGAATGAAACAGGTTTGCCTTTTTTCGGTATGCAGTCATTTTCTTTATCGCAGACCGTCGCAGCGGTTCTGATCGTTGTTTTCCTGCTGCTCGCTTTGATTGCGATTTTTGGCGCAATCGGTATGTTGCGATGGAAAGAATGGGGGAGGAAAATTATTCTCTTTTTGGGAGCAGTATTTGTGCTTTTTATTCCAATCGGTACAGTCGTCGGTGCTTATACAATCTGGGTTTTGACACATGAGAAAGCGAAATATTATTTTTCAAACAACGTGAAAGAAAAGCCGAAACACTTAGGTTGATTTTTCAATTTCTGTAGGGATGAAAAAAGCATCTGTGTCTCAATGTTAAGGTAAGCCTTCTTCGCTGTGTGGATCATGGGCGTGCCTTGATTTTCAAAAAAGCTTATGCTAACTTTTCCTCATAGAAACGCGGGCTCTCTGATTTCTTACTGAGGGTACTATTATGTATGAACGACTTCTTTCCGAGACACAACGTTACCTTGAACGTCACAAGGATGATTTGATTGCGGTAAAAACACTCTGGAAATTTATCACCGCTGAAGGGAAACGAAGCAATTTTGCTGTACCTTCACTGACCGATTTTGCTTGTTTGCTTGACGGCGATAAAAGATTCGAATTTGTTGCTCTGATAGACGGTGTGGAAATGAATGAATCGGAGCTCGATGAAGATTTGCTTGAACATGAAGAACTCGGAAAGCTTGGTTTCAAAGAGCAACAGCATGTGCGCCTCCGCAAACAAAAACTTGAAGACGACGAAGATAGTGAAAACGAAACTGTGCCGGCAATGATTCCGTTAAACGATGATATGGCGTTTGAAGAAAGTCAGGACGCTTTTGAGGATATGATTTTTTCTCCCGCAAAAAATGCCATCGGTGGACGTAAAAGGAAAAACACAGAGCCTCCGCGCGTGCAAGCGAAGTCAACGCCAAAATCTGTTTTAAGGAAAGTGTTGTCGTCGGTAAAGAAAAAGACAACAGTGAAAAAGTCTTCCCAGAAAAAGAGAAAGAAGTAAACGTTGCCGGCGGTCAGCACTGAAAGAAAAGTTTGGACGATCCTCGAAATGCTGCAATGGGGAACATCATATCTCACCGACAAAGGTTTTGATGAATCCCGTCTCACAACAGAATTGCTGCTTGCTCATGTTCTTCAGTGCAAGCGCATAGATCTTTATACAAAATTTGATAAACCGCTGAGCGATATTGAGCTTGGTGTGTTTAAAGAGATATTCAAACGCCGTCTGGCACATGAACCGCTGCAATACATCATCGGGGAAACGGAATTCATGGGACTAAAGTTTTTCGTCGATCAGCGCGTGTTGATTCCACGCCCTGAAACGGAAATGTTAATTGAAGCCGCGGCAAAGATTTGTTCCCAAAGTTTTGCTGACCAGCCGCAGATTCGCATTTTGGATATTGGAACCGGCAGCGGCTGCATTGCAGTAAGCTGCGCAAAGATGATTCCCACTGCGGCGGTACAGGCAATTGAGAAAAGTGCCGGCGCGCTTGAAATTGCAAAGAGAAACGCTGCTGAAAATAATGTTTCAGATCGGATTGAATTTACTGAATGTGATGTTTTGCAGATTCAATCGCGGGATTTTATTGACGGTTTTCATCTTGTGCTATCAAATCCTCCTTATATTTCGCGGCAAAATTTTGACGGGCTTGCACCGGAAATTCGTGACTATGAACCGAGATTTTCCCTCACCGATGACGGCGACGGTTTGAGTTTCTACCGTTTGTTTTCTTCAGCGATGCGCCCTTTGTTGAAAGACAACGGTATGATCCTCGTTGAACATGCATTCGATCAAGCGGAAAAAGTAGAATCCATTTTTTGTGCAGAAGGCTGGAGGCGAATTGAGAAGTTTAAAGATTACAGCGGACATTTTCGCTGCCTTGCCGCCGCGGTTTCAGAGGAGAGATAACAATGAGAGCAGTCGTTCAACGCGTGGCGCGTGCGAATGTTTCGGTTGATGGAAAAGCATTCAGCTCAATTGAAAAAGGATTGTTAATTTTCTTGGGGATTAGGAATGGGGATGAAGAAACGGACGCGCGTTACCTTGCAGAAAAATGCGCCGCATTGAGAATCTTTTCCGCCATAGGCGGATCCGCCGCTGGCGGAGAAGATGCGCATCAAAAAATGAACCTTTCAGTTGTCGATGTCGGCGGTTCTGTCTTAGTTGTTTCGCAATTTACATTGTATGGAGATGCACAACGGGGCAATCGCCCAAGTTTTGTTGAAGCCGCTCCGCCGTCCGTTGCCGAGCCGCTTTATGAATTTTTTGTCGGCCGTCTGCGTCAGGTGCTCGGAATTGAGAATGTTGCAACAGGAATTTTTCGGGCGATGATGGAAGTTGAATTAGTGAATGATGGGCCCGTGACGATCATTCTTGAAAGCAAACGATGACGCCGCGTGTGCTGATGATTTTCTGGGACGGTGTTGGATATGGCAAAAAGGACGCGATGATCAACCCATTTTTTAAAGCCCATCTTCCAACATTCACAACATTGTTTGGCGGCGAGATACCATCATTGCGTCATCAGAGAATTCATACAAAAAAGGCGAGCGTTGTGCCGGTCAATACGACGTTTGGAATGAAGGGATTGCCTCAGAGCGGAACCGGTCAGGCTGCAATTTTTACCGGTGTCAACGCGTCGAAAATTGTCGGGCAACATTTCGGCCCTTATCCTCATTCAAGCCTGCATTCGACAATTCGTGGAAAAAACATTTTTACACAATTGCATCAGCGCGGGAAGAAAACATATTTTGCTAATGCGTATCCTCAGAAATATTTTGATTATCTTTCCGCCCATAAGGCGAGAACCCCTGTCGTTGCATTATCGAGCATCTCTGCACAACTTCCTCTGCACGACCATGCCGAGCTTGTGTTGGGGAAAGCGATCTCAGCCGATATTATTGGAACGCGCTGGAACGAATTCGGGCATCCGAATGTGCATCCTATTTCTGCAGTTGAAGCGGGGAAGAGGTTTTATGCTTTATCCCGCTCTGTCGATTTCATTTTGTTCGAATATTTTCTCACTGACTATTCCGGCCATTCAAAAAATATGGACACAGCCGTTGATACGTTGGAAAGAATGGATGGGTTTCTCGCCGGTATCCTTGAACATTTTGATGAAGTTAACGACACCGTGTTGTTTATCAGCGATCATGGGAATATCGAAGATCTGTCGGTGAAATCGCACACACGAAACCCGACGCCGCTCATTGTCATCGGCAGGCAGAAAAATTATTTCGCAGAACGCATTCATTGTTTGTATCACGTAACACCGGCAATCGTTTCGTTTCTCACATAAAATGTTCAGAGCGAGGAGATGGACTCCCCTAAGAGGTGAAGTCCATTTCATACACAATTATGTGGAACAATAAACCGGCCGCCGCCGCCGCATTCTTCATCATCAGTGGAATTTATAGCGCGCGTGTTATCGCGCTTCCGTGGTATGTGTGGGGCGCCGCTGCCGTCCTTTTTCTCGCCGCGTCGCTTATCATTCTTTTTCGCTCCAGAAAGTCTTCGGGGCGTTCGCTGCTTCGCTCGTTTACATTTCCCGCGCTGTTGATATGTTCTTCGGCGATCGCGTATATCGCAAGCTCATCATTCGCCGAACGAAACCACATCACAAATTTTCTTGATGCGGATGAGCGCGTGAAAATTGTCTGTGAAATCGCTGATGAACCGAAAATCAAAGACGGAAAGACTTCTGTTATTGTTCACGTGCGTTCAATTGCAGCGCAGGGAGAATCACTTCAAACGAAGGGTGATGCACTGCTGACTATCGTTCCGAATCAACGGGAACATGAAGTGCCTGTGGAGATGCACTATGGCTCAATAGTTACGTTCACCGGTACACTGAACGCGCCGACATCCGTTCGTAATCCGGGAGAATTCAGTTATCGTGATTACCTTGCGTTGAACAATATCTTTGCAACAATTCATGTTGCCGGTTATTCGGAAATTCAAATTCTTCAGCGCTCATCGCCGAATTGGTTTTTTGAGTATCTGATATTTCCGACAAAGCATTTTGTCGTTAAAGTTGTGCGGTCGGTCAGTTCCGGCGACGAAGCGAATTTTCTCATCGGGCTTTTGCTTGGAGACCGTACCGACATCTCTTCCGATATTAAAAATGCATTTATCAATACCGGAACGATCCATGTGCTTGCAGTTTCAGGTTCGCATGTTGTGCTCGTGGTGGCTGTTTTTTACACGCTGCTCGGTTTATTGCGCCTGCCGGAAACCGCGAAAAATGTTGTGACGATTGCTGGGATTTTTTTCTACATGGAATTAACCGGCGCGACGCCTTCGGTGGTGCGGGCATCATTGATGGCAATTGTGGTATTGCTGGCGAAGCTGTTTCAATATCGAACGAATGTGTACAATGCGCTTGGAGCTTCCGCCGTTCTCTTGCTTCTTGACGATCCGCGTCAGGTATTCGATGTCGGATTTCAATTATCGTTTGCGGCAGTATTCTCCATGGTATATTTTTACCCCAAGCTTGCCGCTCTCATCAGAAAAATTCCGGAACGCTGGGAAGAAATAAAAGGCATGGATGCAGCGTTGAAGCTTTTCGCTCTTTCACTCGCGGCGCAGATCGGCACACTGCCGTTTACAGCATATTACTTCGGAAGAGTGTCGGTGATTTCGCTGCTGGCGAATTTAGTTGTCGTTCCATTGGTCGGCGTGATCGTTACGATCGGATTTGTCAGCGTGCTCGCGGGAATTATTTCGGTGTGGCTCTCGACATTCTTCAGCGAAGCGAATAATGTGTTGCTCTGGTTTACATTGAAATTTGTTGCTGTTGCGAACGCCGTTCCTCATGCAACAATTTCCACCGCGGTGTTCGGCTTGAAGGAAACGTTTTTCTATTCTGCTTTTGTGGCATTTCTTTTTAATCTGAAAAATAACATCGTTGTGAAGAGAACAGCACTTGCCGTCGTGGCTGTGGTTGATTTATTATTGATCGGGAGTTTATTCGACGGAGAGGCGGAACATCGTTTGCGTGTTACGTATCTTGATGTCGGTCAGGGCGACGCGGCATTGATTGAATTTCCAACAGGCGAGCACATTTTGATTGACGCCGGTCCGAAAACATTTTCGTATGATGCCGGCGAAAAAGTCATCGTCCCTTTTTTGAAACGTCATAGTATTTCACAGTTGAATGCTATTGTCATTACTCACCCGCACGATGATCATGTGGGAGGCGCACCATCAGTCATGAAGTCAATGTCCGTTGCTCGAATGATTGACACAGGACAGCGGGAACAATCCGACATCTTTCGAGAATACAACGAGTATGAAAAAGTCACACCGTATCAGCAGGCAAGAGCAGGAATAGAATTGCTTCATATCCCGAATGCGCGTCTTTATGTTCTCGAGCCTGTGCCTTCGTTTCTTGATAAAGATTCGTCTGACGGTTATCCGGATTTGAATAATACGTCCGTCGTTTTCAAGCTGCAATACGGCAACACATCTTTTTTATTTGTCGGCGACGCAGAGGTTCCGGTCGAGCGCCATCTCGATGCCGTGTACGGCGGTTTTTTGAGAAGCGATGTGCTCAAGGCGGGACATCACGGTTCAAGCACAAGCAGTTCGGAAGAGTTTCTCGCCAATGTCCATCCGAAAGAAGTCGTTGTATCGGTGGGGAAGTTCAATAAATTTCATCATCCGTCGCGCAAAGTGATCGAAAGATTTCAACAAATGGGAGCGGAGGTTCATCGAACAGATGCAGAAGGAGCGATCATATTTGAGTCCGATGGATTTACTGTTCGCCATGTAGTATGGAAAGCTCAGTGATCTTTCGTGCGTTTTATTATTCGATAACTCTCCGTATATTCTTTCAGAAACGAGCCAGGGCAAAGATTGAGAATGGACATTCGTCAAAAAACAAATTTCATTTCTGCACTTATTATTGTCATAAGCCTCTTCATCACTGTTGCTCTCTATGTTCTCTTTAAAATTGTTTTTCTATTCATCATCTTTGTTCCACCCATCATTTATTATTTTTTGAAGAAACGGACGGGACATAATCGCGACCCATTCAACGGCAGAGGAAATGTCTAAACCGAATAAGCGGCAACTCAAAACAGATTCCGGCATCGAGATTCGCGACGTGTACCGTCCATCTGAATATAATTACGCGGCGAAGTTAGGCGAACCGGGAGAATTTCCGTATACGCGCGGAGTGTATTCCACAATGTATCGCAGCCGGTTGTGGACAATGCGTCAGTATGCCGGGTTCGGCACGGCGGCGGAATCGAACAAACGCTACAAGTATTTGCTGTCGCAGGGAACGACGGGACTTTCAGTCGCATTCGATCTTCCGACGCAAATGGGCTACGATTCTGATCATCCGATGGCAGAAGGCGAAGTAGGGAAAGTCGGCGTTGCGATTGATACGCTTGCCGATATTGAAACCGCTTTCGATGGAATTGATCTGCATTCCATCACCACGTCAATGACAATCAATGCGACGGCGGCGATTCTTTTGTGCATGTATGTTGCCGTTGCGAAAAAACAGAAAGCGGATGTGCGCACGCTTTCCGGAACAATTCAAAACGATATTCTGAAAGAATACATTGCACGCGGCACATACATTTATCCGCCGAAGCATTCCATGCGGCTGGTCACCGATATTTTTGCATGGTGCAGTGAAAATGTTCCGAACTGGAATACGATTTCGATCAGCGGCTACCATATCCGTGAAGCCGGCGCGACGGCAGTTCAGGAAGCTGCGTTCACTCTGGCAAATGCACGCGAATATGTTTCCGCGGCGGTCAATGCAGGACTTTCGGTTGATACGTTTGCACCGCGGCTTTCATTCTTCTTCAACGCGCATAATAATTTTTTCGAAGAGATTGCAAAGTTCCGCGCGGTGCGGCGTTTGTGGGCGCACACGATGAAAGAAGAATTTCACGCAACGAATCCCGATGCGATGAAGCTTCGCTTTCATGCGCAAACCGGAGGCTCAACATTGGCGGCACAGCACATCGAGAACAATGTGCCGCGGGTAACGTTGCAGGCGCTCGCCGCAGTGTTGGGCGGAGCGCAATCATTGCACACGAACGCAAAAGATGAAGCGCTCGCACTGCCAACGGAAGAATCTGTACGGCTCGCGTTGCGCACGCAGCAAATTATTGCGTTTGAATCCGGTGTTGTTGATACAGTAGATCCGCTGGGCGGATCGTACTTTATAGAATCACTGACGGATGAAATAGAAACACGCGTGCGCGAATATCTTGACAAGATTCAAGCGCTCGGCGGCGCGGTGAAAGCGATTGAAGCGCAGTATTATCAAAACGAAATTGCCGACAGCGCCTACAAATATCAAAAGGCGATTGATGCAAAGGAGAAGATCATTGTCGGTGTGAATGAATTTATTTCCGGCGAGACAACGGATTCAAATCTTCTTCATGTTGATGATGCAGTGCGGAAGGAACAAGTTGAACGGCTTCATGCGGTGAAAAAATCGCGCAACGCGCCAGATGTGAAACAAAAGCTTGCGGCAATCAGGACCGCGGCGGAAGGAAATGAAAACCTGATTCCACGTATTCTTGCCGCCGTTGAAGCCTACGCCACGGTCGGTGAAATTTCCGATACGCTGCGGAGTGTGTGGGGAGAATACAAAGAGTAAATGAAAGTGTAAAAAATGAAAAATGTTAACGGTAATCAGTAGTCAGTGACCAGCAAACCTTGCATCTTTAACCCAGAACCCTCAACCCTTCAAACGAACAATGATCAGCAAAACAAAACTCAAATATTTTCAAAGCCTTTCGCAAAAAAAGGTGCGCGAACAAGAGAGGAAATTTCTCATTGAAGGCTGGAGAACTGTTGAAGATGCGGCTGCCGCAATTGATTCGTTCGATGCGGTGATCTATACGGAAGATGCCGCTTTGTATCAGCAGTATTCACACGTTCTTTCTTCAGCAAAGGACAAAAGCAAAGACGTGTACGAAGTTACGCCGCGTGAGTTTGCTGCTATTGCTGATACGGTTCATGCTCAGGGCATTGCGGCGGTTGCCAGGATGTTTGACCTTGATCTCCGGCAGGAGATTTCAAAATGCGCTGAACACGATTCTGCACTTGTGGTAGTGCTGGACCAAATTGCGGAACCGGGAAATCTTGGCGCAATCATTCGAACCGCGGATTGGTTCGGTACGGATGCAATCGTGTTGAGCGAAAATTGTGTGGAGCTTTACAATCCGAAAGTTGTTCGTTCAACGGTTGGCTCCATTTTTCATCTTCCAATAATTGAAACAAATAAACTTGCTGGTACAATCGAATCTCTAAAAAAGTCCGGCTTTACTCTTTATGGTGCGGAACTCAACGGAAGCAAAGAGCTTCGCTCTATTCAGTCGGCAAAGAAATCTGCCGTTGTGATCGGCAATGAAGCGCATGGAGTTCGTCCGGAAATTTCTTCTCTGCTTGACGAGCATGTTGCGATTCCGCGATTCGGCAAGGCTGAATCGCTGAACGCAGGAATTGCTACCGGAATAATTCTTGCACATTTCCGGCTTCAGATTTAAGTTGGAAAGTTTGGAGTTCCGGGATTCGAGTTTTGAGCCTCAAGCCCCGAACCTTTTCTTAATGTTGCAGTACATTCGAAAGAATAACACATGATCACCGACGTTCCCGGAATTCTTGTCGGCCACTATACCGATGAAAAAGCGGTAACCGGATGCACCGTCGTTTTGTGTCCGCCGAAAACCACGGCAAGCTGCGATGTACGCGGCAGCGCGTCGGGTTCGCGCGAACTTGCCTTGCTTGCGCCAGATAAACAAATGCAGGAAGTTCATGCCATTCTTCTCACCGGCGGAAGCGCATTCGGCCTTGGCGCCACAAACGGAGTGATGCAGTATTTAGCCGAACATAACATCGGCTACCAAACGCCGTGGGCGCTGGTACCAATTGTTCCATCGGCAGTGATTTTTGATCTGAACGTCGGCGCTTCGAAAACATTTCCGCTGCCGGAGGATGCGTACGCCGCGTGCATGAATGCTTCATCAACATTTGCGGTTGGAAATGTCGGTGCAGGAACCGGCGCGACAGTCGGCAAGTGGAACGGATTGCAATCGGCAATGAAAGGCGGCGTTGGTTCAGCGTCGTTAAAAAACGGAGAAGTGATTGTCGGAGCGATTGCCGTTGTGAACGCAGTGGGTGATGTGGTAAATCGCGACGGCACAATTCTCGCTGGCGCGCAGGAGAATGGAAAATTTTTGGGAGAGAATGGAAGATTACAAAGTTTTCGGAATGATCGGAATTTATCGCGCAACACGAACACGACGCTGGTTGTTGTTGCAACGAATGTCCGATTCAGCAAAGTGGATGTGAACCGCGTGGCGCAGCGCGCTCATGACGGGATGGCGCGTGCTATCGTTCCTTCACACACGACATTCGACGGCGATACAACATTTGCTTTGAGCGCGGGGAATGTTTCTGCGCCGATTGACCTTGTTGCCGAGATGGGAACGGAGGTAACAGCAGAAGCAATTCGTTCTGCAGTGAAACATGCGCGAACAACGGCGGGAGTTCGGGGATTGGCGGGATAGAGGAAGTGGATTATTGGATAAATGGATAAATGGAATTCTTTCGTTCCTTCCAATAATCCATCAACCCATACTTCAAGAGGTGTTGTTATGCAGATATTGAATGAAATTGTATTCTTTGCTTTTGTCTCGTTGCTGCTTGCGTACATTTCAAGAAAGTCTCTGCGCGTTCCGGGTTCGCACGGCTTCTACCGCTTCTTTGCATGGGAAGCGATTCTTGCATTATTACTGCTTCATATCAGTGAATGGTTTCATAATCCATTCTCCCTTTTTCAAATCATCTCCTGGGTATTGCTTTTCCTCTCGCTCTTTTTCCTGATAAGCGGTTCACAAGTTCTGTTCACCGCAGGCAAACCAAGCCGCGAACGCAAGGACGAAACACTTTTTGCTTTTGAGAAAACAACTTCACTTGTCACTTCCGGAATTTTCAGGTATATCAGACATCCGTTATACGGCTCGACGCTTTTTCTGGCGTGGGGAATTTTCTTCAAGAAACCAACATCGTTAACCGGAGCGATTTTCTGCGTTGCAGCGACGTATCTTCTTGTTGCAACTGCAAAGGCGGATGAAAGAGAGTGTGTACGGTTTTTCGGAAATGAATATGAAAGCTACATGAAGCGGACAAAAATGTTTGTTCCGTTTGTGTTCTGAGTCTCGGACGTAAATTTAGGTTTTGTTTGGCATTTCTAATCGGTTGTTTGACGTTTCCAAAGAGTTGTTTGGCGCTGCCAAAGTAATGTTTGCCTTAATTAAGCGAATTTTGTGGATTTTGTAGCGTGAGCTTCCATTCCCAAAGGGATGCCTTTGGCACTCGCGCTGGCGATTTGCCTGCTCGCTGCAAAAAGCTTGCTTTGGCCGCTTACGCTCCAGGGTTTTAGCGACGGAGCGCAGGCGGGGAGAATCGCTCTACTGATAACTTGATTTTGTGAGAAAGGAATGCAACATTGTGCGTGTAACAGGTGTGCCTGCCAACCAACATGGCAGGTTGAGAACAACTCCAGGTTCTCTACAAACATTTTCCCCATTTTTGCCGGATGGTGTTCGGTTGTGATAAGAGTAAGAAACTTGCTGGATAACATTCCTACATCTCCGGCGTGATAGCCCGCAATTGTGGCAGCATAATTAATAGTTAGGCAACACAAGCAGCAGTATCAAAACAAACTTTTATGAGAATAAAAAGTATAGCATTTATCCTTCTCGTGTTGGCATTGGCAATGCTTGGTTGTAATCAAGTTCCAACAGATTCAGAAGTTACAAAAGAGGGATTGACTCAATATCAAGGGACATGGAAATTAAATGTTGTTGGCGGTATGTATGCAGATTCCCTTGAGAAAAAACAAATCCTAATTCTTCGTTCCGATTCGACGTTCTCATGTACATTTCCATTTCATCCTCGAAATACACATGATACAACTGGTTTTACAAATCCTTACAATGGAACATGGTCATTACATACATGGGTACCGTTTGGCGGATACTTTGGATATGAAACAGTATACTATGTTGCGGTAGATTTTTACCAGGATACTGTTCGAATAAGTGGATGGCCAAAAATATCCGGTGGCCGTAATGATAGAATATTGAATTTTATGGGTGATGAGGGCGCTCCTGCTGATTATAATCTATCTTGGGAATTAATTGAGTAAAATGGTGTTAGTGCCGCCTAACCTCTTTAATAAGTAAAGAGTCAAGAGAATAAAGTACAGCGGCGACAAAAAAATTTTGTTTAAAAAACGTTCTTTGTTTCGCCATTCCGCCAGAGGCGGATCAGTGTCGCCGATGGCGCGATGTTCCATATTTGAGAAAAAAAGAGTGCTTCCGAATTTAACAGCCGCAGATGTCTGTGATATCAGTTCAGCCATTGGCTGAAAGGTCATGGCAGACCAAACCTCTTTGGAAATATCAAGTCACTGCTAAAGACATCGGTGACCAGAATGACAATGCGGGTTTTCACAAAATCTGAGAGTTTTGGAGCGAAGTGAAAAGATTGATTACAATGAAAAGAAGTCAGTTGTTCATCATCATCGTGCTGAGCGTTGTTTTGTTACAGGTATTTGCCGGATGTATGACGGCGATAAGCCCGCGTGAATATTCTCAGCACTACCAAGATCAGGCGGAACTTATTATGGCTGACAGCAGCAGATACAAACTTGCATCCGATTGGAGGGTGGATTCAAATTATTATATTTGCGGCAGAGGAATGCACATTAAAAAAGATTCCAGCAACGTATCTGATGTGAGGGTTCCACTTTCTAATATTAAACGGTTTGTTGTTGAGGATAATATTACGCCAATCTATTTCGAGATTATTATCGCATCGGCTGTTTTTATTTCTTTGTTATAGAGGAGCGGTCAAGAAACTGTTTTTATCTTACATTAACTTTTTCCAACGCAGCTTTTAATCCACCGCCAATTTTTTCCGGCGATCCGTATCCCCAGAAATGAACGAAGAACAGTCGCGGCGATTCGTTGATCATGTGATTGTGAATCGCGGTTACAGTAATTCCATTTTCAGTCAATGTCTTGATAACGGGATTCACTTCGCTTGCGACAAGAACAAAATCTCCGGTTGAAGCGACTTGTTTAACCGCCTTCTGAAAATTTATTGACGTCGCCACTCCCATTGAAGGAGGAATCTCCATTCCGTTTTCTGTCACGGTATCGGCACGGGGAATGCCAATTTGATAGATGCTGCCGTTTGCCGTTCCTTTTCTTCCGATACTTTTTTCGACAGCCGACCAATCTATGGCGGGAACCTTTGCTGGTTTTGTTGCGCGCATCGGTGTTGCAGAAAGAGACAGAGCATTTTTCATTGTTTGTGCAAGTTCTTCGGGAGCGCCGTGCCCTTCATAATGTATGTACATCACGTGCGGCAGTTCGTCGAGAAGATGATTGTGAAGTGCGGTAATCTCAATGCCGCTTTCAAGCAGCTTTGCCATAACACGCGGGACTTCGCCTTGCAGAAGAACAAGATCGCCCATGATCATTGCCTGCCCGCCTTCCGGTTTGAATGCGATCCACGATGTCAGCGCGAGTGCGGGTTCAACATGAACTCTATGGATCGTCATGTAAATATCGGTCCGGGGAAAAGCGATCTTAAAGACATCGCCGATCGTGGCGCCTTTTCTTCCAAAGATTTTTTCAACGCCGCTCCAATCAGACGTTTGTGCAACGAGAGGGGTGCACAGTAAAAAGACAAGGAGGAATGCAAAGTATTTGTTTTTCATGGCTGCCTCTGAAAGTGATTGAGTGTGGATAAAAACCGTTTTCTTTCACGCGAAGATGCGAGGGAAGCACTCTCAAAAAATCAATTCTTTGCATTTTTACGTGAAGACTTGTTAGAGATTGAACAAAAATTTGTAGCGGGCGTTCCCGAGTAATGCCCTGCTTCCCGGTTTTATTCATTGAGGCAGTGGGTCATTTTAAATTATTTTGTGAAAGGCGCAAATAGATTCCCGACAAAAGTGGCGGTACGCTATAGCGTACCCATGGCGCCAAATCGTAGATGGTGCAGAAGGCGGCAGGCGCTCACGTTCGGGAATGATGCTCTTTTATCTAAGTCATGGTACGCTTTAGCACACCATCCAAAATAACCCACGACCTTCATTGACAATCGTTCTGCTTTTTGATATTTTTTTATCATCTCGTTGGAACTCTACAGCGTTTTAAGCGTTACACATCAGGACTTGCCTTCGTGTGGAAGGCGCGTTACCAGTCTTGCCAAATTTAACATTCAACTACATTAAATATAGAGGAGCAGTTTATGGCGATAACAGTCGGACAAAAAGCCCCGCAATTTAGTCTTCCAGATACGAGCAAAGCATTACGGTCGCTTTCAGAATTTGCGGGAAAAAAAGTTGTGCTCTTGTTTTACCCCGGCGCGTTTACCGGCGTATGCGACAAAGAAATGTGTACGATCAGGGATTCGATGGCGGCGTTCAACAATGTGGGTGCACAGGTGCTCGGCATCAGCGTTGACGGCCCATGGGCGAACAAAGCGTTCGCCGAAAAATACAATCTCACATTCCCACTTCTTTCCGATTACAACCGGGAAGTGATAAAACAGTACGGTGTTGTTTTTAACGATCTTGGCGGCTTGAAAGGATATGCCGTTGCAAACCGCGCCGCGTTCGTGCTCGATGCGAAGGGCGTCGTGACGTATGCATGGGTTGCCGAGAAGCCGGGTATTGAACCACCGTACGACGAAGTTAAAAAAGCTGCCGCGTAATTGCTTATGGTCAATGAAATTTCTCCCGAAGAATTGCAGCAGCGGCTGAACAACGGTGAAAAGATCGTTCTGCTCGACGTCCGTGAGCCGTGGGAATATGAGATCGCTCATCTTCAGGATACGGTGTTGATTCCGCTCGATACGTTAGCGAAGAATTTTGAAAAGCTTTCGAAGAAGAGCGAGATTGTCGTTTATTGCCACACGGGTTCCCGCAGTTATTATGCCTGCATTCTTTTGCGCCGTGAAGGATTCGATGGCGTGAAAAATCTTGCCGGCGGCATTGATGCATGGTCGAATATTGATCCGGCGGTTCAGCGGTATTGAGGGATCGTAATACAACGCACATTGAATGAAAGGTTGCTATGGCAGCATTAAAAGTCGGCGATGCAGCGCCGGATTTTTCTTTGCAGGGACATGACGGCAAAGCATATTCACTGAAGGATTTCAAGGGGAAAAAAGTTGTCCTGTACTTTTATCCAAAAGATGACACATCGGGATGCACGGCGGAAGCATGCTCGTTCCGCGACAATCTTGCCGCGATCAAAAGGAAAGATGCGCTTGTCGTCGGAGTGAGCGGAGACAGCGTCGCTTCACACACACAGTTCATTGACAAATACGATCTGAACTTTACTCTGCTCAGCGATGAAAGCAAAGACGTGCTGAAGAAGTACGGCGTGTGGAAAGAGAAAAGTATGTACGGGCGGAAGTATTTGGGGATTGAACGAACGACATTCGTGATTAATGAACGGGGCAAAATTTCCCACATCTTTCCCAAAGTGAAAGTGAATGGACATACGGAAGAAGTTCTGAAAGCATTGTCTGAATAACTGATGTTCCGCCCGTTGAAAATATCAGATAGGTCAAGTCAGTCGTCATGCCCGAATGTTTTAGTCGGGCATCCACTATTGATAGATTCCCGCCAAGAACATGCGGGAATGACGTTGTTTTTTTGCGTAACCTCGATGAATAGTTATTTCCTCTTAAACAAACCTGAAAGGATCGGCTATGGAAAACAACGCTAAGAAGCTTCTCGTCGAATTCATCGGCACATGCATTTTCTTTTATATTGGCGCCGGTGCAATTATCACCGATAAATTTTCAAACGGCGCAGTGGGTTTGCTTGGAATTGCTATTGCGCACGGAGTGATTCTTTCCATCATGATCTCCGCGTTCGGCAGCATTTCAGGCGGACATTTTAATCCCGCTGTAACATTCGGCGTGATGGTAGCGAAAAGAATTTCTGTACCGCTTGGGATTCAATACATGGTTGCGCAGTTAGTCGGTGGAGTTCTTGCCGGATTGCTTTTGCACTTTTCATTTTCGTCCGAGCTTTGTACAGCGACACATCTCGGCACACCGGCGGTCGCTGCCGGCGTTTCACTTGGCACGGCAGTGTTCATCGAAGCGCTGCTCACATTTTTCCTCGTGATTTCTGTGTTCGGAACGGCGATTGATCCGCGCGCGCCGAAAATCGGCGGCTTTGGCATCGGCTTAACAGTGATGGTAGATATTCTCGTCGGCGGACCGTTGACAGGTGCTGCAATGAATCCCGCACGGACATTTGGTCCTGCGGTTATAGCCGGATTCTGGGATGCACATTGGGTGTATTGGGTGGGACCGCTGCTTGGCGGCGGACTTGCCGGATTTGTTTATGAAAAATTTATTATGCTGAAAGTCCCGCAGCAGGCGGGAGAAAAGAAATGATTTACGTAACCCGCCGCGCTCACTTCAGTGCAGCGCACAGGCTGTTTAATCCAGCGTTTTCTGAATCGAAGAACATTGAAGTCTTCGATAAGTGTGCGAATCCGAACGGACACGGCCACAATTATTATGTTGACGTGACGATTGCCGGCGAACCCGATCCGAGTACCGGCTACGTTATCGATCTGAAAAAATTGAAGCGCATTATCGAGGATGAATTCATCAGCAAAGTGGACCATAAAAATCTCAATGTTGATGTGGATTTTTTGCGCGGCGTTATTCCGACTGCGGAAAATATTGCGATGGCGTGCTGGCGACGGCTTGCTCCGCATATCAGCGAAGGGAAATTGTTTTCCGTGCGCATTTATGAAACAGAAAAGAATTTTGTAGAATACAAAGGAGAATGAAATGCCCCAGTCACGAAAGATTCTTTCGGAGCGGCAACCAGCAAAAAACAAGACGGCGGCATTGAACCCCAAAGGGGTTCTCAACATGGAAGAACTTATCTATCAGATGCTTGTTCATGCCGGTGAAGATCCGGAACGGGAAGGCTTGCGTACAACTCCTGCGCGCGTTGCAAAGTCATTCCAGTTTCTTACCAAAGGATACAACGAAGATGTGAAGAAAGTGATGAACGGTGCTGTTTTCAACGAGCAGTATAAAGAAATGGTGATCGTGAAGGATATCGATTTTTTCAGCATGTGTGAACATCACCTTCTGCCGTTCTTCGGAAAAATTCACGTTGCATATATTCCAAACGGAAAGATTATCGGCTTGAGCAAGATTCCGCGCCTGGTGGAAGTCTTTGCGCGCCGTCTGCAAGTGCAGGAACGTCTGACGCGCGAAATTGCACGGACACTGTTTGAGGAATTGAAACCGGAAGGCGTCGGCGTTGTGTGTGAAGCGCGCCACATGTGTATGATGATGCGCGGCGTCGAAAAGCAAAATTCCCTGGCGACAACGAGCGATATGCTCGGAGAATTCCGTACCAACAGTAAAACACGTGCAGAATTTCTTACACTGATTACAAACAAATTCACATGAGAAGGAAAACGGGAGTTGCACCGCTGGTGTGGGTGACCGGTTCAAGCAAAGGTATCGGTGAAGCGATTGCACGGGCATTTGCCGTTATCGGTGCGCGTGTTATTCTGAGCGGGAGAGACCGAAAAAAACTTGCAGAGGTGCGCCGTTTGATTGTGAAATCGTACGGATGGGCGGAAATAATTCCGTGCGACATTGCCTCGGGAAAAAGTGTTGAACGCGCACATGCAGCCATCACAAAGAAATTCGGAGCGATTGACGTGCTTGTGAACAATGCCGGCGTTACCTATTTCACTTCGTTTGAAAAAACCACGGTGAAGCAATTCGATCAGATTATCGGCACGAATTTGCGGGGAACATTTCTTTGCATAAAAGCCGTTCTGCCTTCAATGCTGAGACGGCGCGCAGGATGGATATTTACAATCAATTCCGTTTCGGCAATAACTACGTTCTTTGATTCATCAGCGTACGCCGCATCGAAAGCGGGCACGCTGGCAATGACGCGCGGGCTTCGTGCGGAAGTAAGAAAAAAAGGCGTGAAAGTTATTGATATTCTTCCCGGCGCCGTCGAAACAGAAATGTGGGATAAGAGTGAAAGGAAAAGATTCGGCAGTAAAATGATGAAGCCTGACGATGTCGCATCAGTCGTGGTGTCCCTGTACTGCCAGCCGGAACGCGCGCTCACGGAAGAAATCGTTCTGCGTCCAATAGAAGGTGATTTATAATTATGTAGATGTCGGACGCTTCGGAGGTGTCCGACATCTTATTGCACCAACATGGAAAAATTTCTTACAGGAAAAGTTGCGATTGTAACCGGTGCACGCAAAGGAATTGGCCGCGCGATTGCACTTTCACTTGCAGAGGCCGGTGCGAATGTGGTTCTTGCTTCGCGCACAGAATCAGAGCTAAATGAGCTTGCGAAAAAAATTCAGGAAAGCGGAGGATCGGCACTTGCAATTCGAACAGATATTTCCCGCAGCGCAGATATTGCTCATCTTGTCAATTCAACGCTTGAGCAATTTCATCGCATTGATATTCTCATCAACAATGCCGGCTACGGCGTTTTTTCGAAAGTTGTAGACGCGCGCGAAGAAGACCTTGACGGAATGTGGAATGTCAATCTGCGCGGCGCGTTCTTGTGCAGCAAAGCTGTGCTTCCTGCGATGATGAAACAGCAGAGCGGAGAAATTATCAACATTGATTCGCTGGCGGGGAAGAATACATTTGTCGGCGGGGCGGGATACGGAGCAACGAAATGGGGATTGCTTGCATTTTCACGTACGTTGATGCTGGAAGTTCGTGAGTACAACATACGTGTCGTAACAATTTGCCCGGGTTCGGTCAACACCGATTTTTCGGATCATTCAAGAAATGCCATGACAATCATTCAGCCTGACGATGTTGGCGATACGGTGCTGTTTGCTCTTTCCATGCCGGCGCGTTCTAATGTCAGCGAAATTGATATTCGTCCAACAGTAAAACCAAAATGAGATAAGATTGCATAGCCACAGAGGACACAGAGATGGACCCTAATGATCTTTACGACATAACCATTCTTGGCGGCGGACCAGTCGGTTTATTTGCTTCGTTCTATGCCGGACTTCGTCACATGAAAACAAAAATCATTGACGCGCTTCCAGAACTTGGCGGACAATTAACCGCGTTATATCCTGAAAAATATATTTATGATGTTGCCGGGTTTCCAACGGTGATAGCAAAAGATTTGGCAAAAAATCTAATTGAACAAGCGTTGCATCATCATCCAACGGTTTGTCTCAATGAGCGCATTGAAGAGCTTCATCCCGAGGAATTTGAAGGACAGCACATTTTACGTTTGACTGGTTCTCATGGGGCAATTCATTACACAAAAGCATTGCTGTTAACAGTCGGCATTGGCGCGTTCGCACCGCGGAAACTTGAGCTTGAGAACGCAGAAAAATTTGAGAATCGCTTCATCCATTATTTTGTGAAAGACAAATCAATTTTTCAGGATAAGGACATTCTGATTGTCGGCGGCGGCGACAGCGCCGTGGATTGGGCGCTGAATCTGCAAGATACCGCGAAGAAGGTGACGCTGATTCACCGCCGCGACGAATTTCGCGCACACGAAGACAGCGTTGAAGCGCTGATGAATTCTGATGCTGTGGTGAAGCTTTGGTTTGAACTTGATTCCATCCGCGGAGATACCGCAATTGAATCGGTGACAATCCGGAATAACAAAACGAATGAAACGGAAACGTTTCATGCCGATCATATTCTCCTGAATCTGGGTTTCATGGCAAGCCTTGGCCCGCTTAAAAACTGGGGCTTGGAAATTGAGAAAGGCGATATCAAAGTGACAAGCAAGATGGAGACGAACATTGAATGTATTTATGCGGCGGGAGATATTGTAACGTTTCCGGGAAAATTAAAACTTCTTGCAACCGGTTTTGGTGAAGCTGCTATTGCCGTGAACAACATAAAAACTTATATCGATCCGAAAGCGCGCACCTTTCCCGGGCACAGCAGCGAAATGAAATCAACGCCGTAAATAGAAAAACGGAGACACCATTGGCGTCTCCGTTTTTGTTTTCTGACAGAGAACTATATTGTTACTTCATGGGACCGTTCATTCCCATCCCGCCGCATTCACACTTGCCTTGTCCGTTCATTCTCCCTCTCATCATCATTCCACCCGTTCTCATCATGCCGCCGCGTTGTGCTCTTTGTTCAACGAAATGGCGAAGCATTTCACGCCACGTTTTTTGCTGTTCCGGCGTGAGCTGTTTGTTCGCTTCGAACCACGCGTTCAAATGATTTGTCCGCAATGCCAATGTATTGTCGGCAACTTCTTTCATTTGCTTCTCAATCGCTGCTTGATCCGGAGAATCTGCACCGAGCAGCTTTGCGAGCTCAAGCTTTGATTCAGCAAGTTTTGAGCGAAGCTCAATTTGTTTCTTTGCTGTTTCAAAATGGAGATTTTTAAAATCGCTCTTTTGTTTGTCCGTTAAATTGAGCTTTGTCATCATTGCTTCGTGCATCGGCATATTCATTGCATCCGACCTTTTAGGCATGGATGGCATCTGTGCGAAACTGATGCCTGTCAATGCGAATGCGAGAAAAAGAACAAGGTATTTTTTCATACTGCCTCCTGAAAATAGATTTGTTGTTAACTGTTGACTGTCGTTGTGATTCGTAGGATTGGACAAAAGGGATTCTGCAAGGTTTAACCGGCAGATGTTCTTGAAACATATTCTTCGTTTATGTATCTTACCACAGTGAAGGAGATTATGTGAAACCCTCAAGAGTGATTCGTCTTTCGATTCTTGCCGTTCTCAGTATTGCAGTTTCCGGCTGCGAAGTTTTTTCGCCTGTGGGAAGTTTCATTGCTCAACGCTACACCAACACCGTTTCCTACTTCAATACATTTTATAATGCGCAGAAAGCTTTCGATGACGGCGAAGCCGATGTTGCAACGACAATGCAAAGTCAGCACGGGCAGGAATTAACGCCGCAGCAAGAGGCGAATCTGGTTTCCACGAATGCGCGCCAAAAATTTTCAACTGCTATTGAAAAAGCATCAAAACTTCTCTCCTACTACCCGTCCAGCAAATTTGTTGATGATGCGCTTCTCATGATCGGCAAATCATATTATTACCTCAATGACGACCTGAAGGCTGAACGGAAGTTCCTCGAATTGTTTGCAAAATTTCCGTCAAGCGATCTTATCCCTGAAGCTGAAGTGTGGTACGGCCGTACGCTTCTTCGTGAAAAAAGATATGCTGATGCTGTAGCGGCGCTCGATAAAAATATTGCAACGGCGCCGGAGCGCGGCGCGAAAAAGTTTGGCGCGCAGGCGGCAATTGCGCTGGGACGGTATTACAGTTCGATCCATGATTATCAAAAGGCGATCGGTTATTTTCAAAAAGCAATCGACCTCAGCGGCGACGATGCGCTGAATGCTGAAACGCAGCTGCGAATCGGTTTTTGTTATTCCGGCTTAGAGGATTATTCCAACGCAGAGAAAGCCTTCGGCCATGTTGATGATTTCAGTCCGGATTATTACACGCAATTCCAAGGAGAATTTCAGCGCGCGCGAATGCTTGCCAAGATGAAGAAGTATGACGATGCCCTCGCTGCAGTTCAAAACCTTTTGGATGACCAGAAAAATTCAGAAAATTTTGCCAAGCTTCATTTGGCAATTGCCAATATCTATCTTGCGGAAGGACGCACGGACGATGCGATCGCCCGGTACACTTATATTGATACGACGTATGCAAAGACAGATGAATCTGCGCGGTCGTATTATAACCTTGGCCGGTATTATGAATACCAGCTTTTTGATTACGCGAAAGCCCGTGTGAACTATGATAAAGCGAAAAGCGAGAACGCCGCTTCTGATATTACGAAGGATGCGTTTGCGCGGGCGGACATGTTTACAAAATATTTTGCTTTGAATGCTGAATTAGCAAAAGATGACAGCACCATTAGATACATCGGAAGACAAAGAGCGATTCGTGATTCTCTTGCACAGTTTCCGGATTCTATGCGGCAGCACGATTCATCAGCAGTAAAAGTCTCCAACGCCCGGCCCGATTCATTACCGTCTGCCCGAACGCTGACGGCGGCTGCTCTGGATTCGATTCGGGCGGCAGATTCATTGAAAGCGAAAGCGACAGAATTAAGACTTGCTGCCGAGCAGGTATTCGTTGATTCAATGAGCCATTCTATTGTGCGGTCGGAGTTTGAATTGGGCGGCCTGTTCTATCTTGATATTGATCAGCCTGATTCGGCGTTATATTGGTATCGAAGAGTGATAACGGAAAGCCCGACGAGCGAGTATGCGCCGCGTTCGCTTTATACGCTTGCTGAAATTTATCGGACGGTAAAGAAAAAAGATGCAGCGTTTCAGGACTCTCTGTATTCGCTGATTGTTGAAAAATATCCTCAATCTCTTTACGCGCAGGAAGCGCGAAAAAATTTGGGCATGAAGTTGTTAGCAGAAAAAAAAGACCCCGCTGAAGAACTCTACCTTCATGCTGAGACATATTTTGACAGCACCGAAGCGGACAGCGCGTTGACGATTCTTGATTCTATTGCGCGGAATTACCGCACGTCGCAATTTGCACCGAAAGCACTCTATTCTATCGGATGGCTGTACGAAAATGCTTTGGGGAGAAACGACAGCGCAAGTTTTGCTTACAGAAAACTTCTTGCACTATATCCGGATTCTAAATATTCCGTTGCAGTACGCCCGATGATACAAGCAGAAGATCTACAGAAGATGGAAGACGAGCATGCAGCGAAAGAAGCTGCCGACAAAGCTGCGGCAGAAAAAGCCGCCGCAGATAAGAAAGCCGCAGACGACGCAAAGAAGAAAGCTGAACCGCCAAGTAATGAAAAAAAACTAGAAAAATGAACTGCCTCCTGTTGTCTAACTCCAGATTGAGCATCTCTTCAGGGAAGCAGCGTACTGCTTTTTTTGCATGATTCAAACACACGCTTCCGTACATTCCGTAGAAGAAATTGCGTCAGATATTTTCCGTCTTGCATTTCGTTCGCGTGAAATTTCCGCGGCCGCGCTGCCCGGTCAATTCGTCAATATAAAAGTGAACGATTCGCTCTTTCCGCTGCTGCGCAGGCCGTTCAGTATTTTTTTTGTTGAAGGCGAAATCGTTTCAATTATTTTCAATATTATCGGTGAAGGAACCCGAATTCTTGTCGGGAAAAAACCGGGCGATGTCATTGATGTGATCGGCCCATTGGGAAATGGATTCTCCGCCGGTATGGATTCGGACAATTATAAAACAGCATTGATTGTTGCCGGCGGGTTAGGGATTGCGCCATTTCCGTTTTTTCTTTCGAAACTTGGGAAAGATAAAAATGTTCTCTTCTTTGTCGGTGCGCGTACGTCGAAGCAAATCGTACGGCACGGTATTGACCATATTCACGCTGCTACGGACGACGGCTCAGAAGGTTTTGCAGGAAACGTTGTTGATTTGCTCACCGAACATCTTTCGGACCATCATTATGAACGGCCGCGCATTTTTTGCTGCGGTCCTACACGAATGCTGCGGCGGCTTTCTGAATTTGCGCAGCAGAAAAGGATTGAATGTTATGCGTCGCTTGAATGTGCAATGGCGTGCGGCGTTGGTCTATGCCAGGGATGTCCGGTGGAAACAATCAGTGGAAAGAAAAAATATGCGCTGGTCTGCAAAGAAGGGCCGGTTTTCGAAACAAGCACAGTGTTTGTGTAATTATGAATGAATCCTTTACATTGGCAGGATTGACTTTCCGAAATCGGGTGCTTGTTGCGTCCGGCACATTTGGGTACGGCGACGAGGTGCTTGGTCTTGTGGACGTGAATGCGTTAGGCGGAATCGTCACGAAATCGCTCTCAATGAAGCCGCGCGATGGGAATCCGGCGCCCCGCATTACCGAAACTGCATCCGGTATGTTAAATTCCATCGGCTTGGCAAATATTGGTGTTCAGAAATTCATTGAAGAAAAAATTCCGAAGCTCTCGTTAATTTCCTGTGCCGTCATTGCCAATATTGCCGCAAGCAGCATTGAAGAATATTGTGCAGTTCTTGAGGCGCTCGATTCATTCGAAGTCATTGCCGGATTCGAAATCAATGTATCCTGCCCGAACGTGAAAGAAGGCGGCTTGAGTTTTGGAACTGACAAGACAAAAGTTGTGCTTATCACGAAGGAGCTTCGCCGCCGTACAAAGAAGCCGCTTATCATCAAGCTCACTCCGAATGTAACGCACATTTCTGAATTTGCACGCGCCGTTGAATCTGAAGGCGCCGATGCCGTTTCTGTCATTAACACGCTTATTGGAATGGCGATTGATATCCGGACGCACAAAACAAAATTATCAACGGTGACGGGCGGATTATCAGGACCAGCAATCAAGCCGGTAGCAATTGCGAAAGTCTATGAAGTCTATCGCGCCGTGAAAATTCCGATTCTTGGCATTGGCGGCATTACGTCGTGGGAAGATGCGATTGAATTTTTGCTCGCCGGTGCGTCAGCAATTCAGGTTGGCACATACAATTTTGTCGACCCTTCTGCCGGTGCGAAAATCGCAGCCGGAATCAAATTATTTTGTGAGCAACAGTCAATCAGCGACGTTGGGGAGTTGGTTGGCGCGGTGCAAGCTGAACGGAAATTATCTGTTATTGAAAGCTGGCTGTGATTAAGTTCAAAATTCAAGGTTCAAAGTTAAGAATTGATAAACATGAAGTTTTGAACTTTTAACTCTCTTTTATTTCTTCTGTGTTCTCCCTTCAATCATCGTTAGAATATCTTTACGGGCTTCAAAAATTTGGAATGAAGCTTGGGTTGCGGAATATCCGATTGCTTCTCCGCACAATCGGCAATCCGCATCACAGTTTTCCATCCATTCATATTGCCGGTACGAACGGCAAAGGTTCGACGTCTTGCATGATTGCAGCAATTCTTACGGCGTCCGATTACAGAGTCGGGTTGTACACATCGCCGCATTTGGTGAAATTCAATGAACGTATCCGCGTCAACGGAGTAATGATCTCAAATGCTGATCTTGTCCGGCATACAGATTTGCTTCGCACGAACGTTGATGCACACCACGCTACATTTTTTGAAGCGACAACAGCGATTGCGTTCAAATATTTTCAAGAGCAGAAAGTCGATATTGCGGTGATTGAAACCGGCTTGGGCGGAAGGCTTGATGCAACGAATGTGCTGCGTCCGCTCGTTTCAGTTATTACAACGATTGGAAAAGATCATACGCAGCAGTTAGGAAAATCTTTGAAGAGCATTGCCTTCGAGAAAGGAGGAATTATTAAACGCGGAGTGCCATGTGTTACAGGCACAACTCGTCCTGCGGCGGTTCGCGTTCTCAAAGAAATTGCACAGCACAGACATGCCCGCTTTATTCATTCTCTGTTCTATGCCTCGATTGAAAATGTTATTTCGGAAAAAACCTCCCAATGCTTTTCCCTTTCTACACCTCGTATCAGACTCGGCAGCGTTCGGCTACCGCTGCTCGGTGACCATCAACGGCACAATGTTCAAACGGCGGTGACAGTTCTTGAACAGCTTGAGCGGCATGGTTTTCGAATTTCCGGAGAGAACATTCAGAACGGCTTGTCCGGAATTTCTCAACTGACCGGTATTCACGGAAGATTGGAAATACTTGCTGAATCTCCTTTAACCATTCTCGACGTGGCACACAATCCGGACGGAATCAGGAAGACGGTTGCCGTTGTTCAGGCACTGAAGTTTGAGAATCTTCATCTCGTTTTTGGCGTTATGAAAGACAAAGAATATCGGGCAATGATTCGCTTATTGAGCCTTCTTCGCCCGATTGTCTATGCCGTTCAGCCGAAGATGGAACGAGCGTTGGAAGTGAAGGAAATCGTTCACATATTTTCCGGATGCCGCTGCACTGCGCTGGCGTATAATTCCGTTCACGATGGTTTGAATGCAGCAATCGAACATTCAAAAAAGGAAGATATGGTCTTAATTACCGGATCGCATTATGTTGCCGGTGATGTTCTCAACGCGTGGAGAAAAAAATGGCGAAAAAGTTCTTGACAATCCATACAATTTAATCTATATTTCCAATGCCATGTAATCACGGTAATAACGCTGAAATTACTTCTCACATTGGAAGACCGCTTCTAGGACGCCTCGTTTGTAAACTATCCCAACAATATCTCAACGACATTAGCACATAGAAGGTGAGTGAAGTAGATTCAAAGTGAACGTTCTGTTCGCTGCAGCAAATTTTCAATGAATCAGTTTTTAACCATTACGTAGTATTTTCTGAAAGGAATTATTCCACTATGCCGATGGACATATCGGATCTTAAGTCCAAGAAGATTGCCGATCTCAACAAGATTGCAAAAGACTTGGATATTGGCGGGTACAGCGACTTGCGAAAGCAAGAGCTTATTTTCAAAATCCTCGAAGCACAAACCCAGCAAGACGGACTCACATTCAGCAAAGGTGTTCTGGAAGTTCTTCCGGACGGCTACGGTTTTCTGCGTTCAGTGGACTATAATTATCTTCCGTCACCCGACGACATTTATGTCTCTCCGTCGCAAATAAAGAAATTCAGTTTGCGCACCGGAGATACGGTAAGCGGACAAGTCCGTCCTCCGAAAGAAGGCGAGCGGTTTTTTGCGTTGTTGCGTGTTGAAGCTGTCAACGACCAAAGCCCGGATACTGTTCGGGACCGCGTCCTTTTCGATAACCTGACGCCGCTGTACCCGAACGAGCGCATCAAGCTGGAAACAGCGCCCGGCGAATACGCGATGCGTATTCTCGATTTGCTCTCGCCCGTCGGTAAAGGTCAGCGTGGAATGATCGTTTCGCCGCCGAAAGCAGGCAAGACCGTCCTTCTTCAAAAAATTGCCAACAGCATCACTCGTAATCATCCGGAAGTGAAATTGATGATCCTGCTGATTGATGAGCGTCCTGAAGAAGTGACGGATATGGAACGTTCGGTCAGCGCCGAGGTTGTATCTTCTACATTTGATGAGCCGCCGGAACGACACGTTCAGGTTTCCGATATGGTGCTGGAAAAAGCAAAGCGCCTGATCGAAGCAAAACATGATGTTGTGATTTTGCTTGACAGTATCACTCGGTTGGCACGTGCACATAACACGGTTGTACCGCATTCCGGAAAAATTCTTTCCGGTGGTGTTGATGCAAACGCACTGCATCGTCCGAAGAGATTTTTTGGTGCGGCGCGTAATATTGAAGAAGGCGGAAGTCTTACGATCATCGCAACAGCGTTGGTAGAAACAGGAAGCCGTATGGATGAGGTGATCTTCGAAGAATTCAAAGGCACCGGCAATATGGAAATCGTGCTCGACCGGAAACTGAGCGACCGGCGCATTTTCCCCGCTGTTGATGTCAATCGTTCCGGAACACGGAAAGAAGAAATTCTGATGCCGGAAGACGAACTGAATCGCGTGTGGATCCTTCGTAAATTCCTCAGCGAATTTAATCCGGTGGAAGCAATGGAGTTCCTTCTCGACAAGATGCGAGGGACAAAAGGGAATAAAGAGTTCCTCAAATCAATGAACAGCTAAACACATTGAAAAAGCCATTCGCCAACGGATGGCTTTTTTTGTGCACGTCGTCTTTGCATTTTCAATCATTCTCTCGTACCTTCTGACAACAAAAAGGAGCGATGCTATGAATGAAGTTGTCATTGTTGGTGCATGCCGAACGCCGATCGGATCTTTCGGCGGAAGCCTCAGCGCATTAACTGCTCCAAAGTTGGGTGCCATCGTTATTGACGAAGCGCTGCGCCGCGCAAACGTTTCAAAAGAATCAGTTGATGAAGTTGTCATGGGGAATGTGCTCACTGCCGGAGAAGGACAAGCGCCGGCGCGTCAAGCCGCAATCTTTGCCGGACTTCCGCCGTCCGTCGAATGTATGACGATCAACAAAGTGTGCGGTTCCGGTATGAAAGCAATTATGCTCGCGTCGCAGGCAATCCAATTGGGCGATGCGGAAATTGTCGTCGCCGGCGGAATGGAAAGCATGTCGAACGCGCCGTATCTTTTGGAAAAAGCCCGCACCGGTTATCGCATGGGCAACGGCGAGCTGGTTGATTCGATGGTGAAAGACGGATTGTGGGATGTGTATAACAATTACCATATGGGAGTTGCCGCTGAGTTATGCTCGAAAGAATGTGCCGTGCCTCGCGAAGCGCAGGATGAGTTTTCGATTTTGAGCTACAAGCGCGCGCAGGAATCGCAAAAGTTGGGACGGTTTTCCGAAGAGATTGTTTCTGTCCACATTCCGCAGAAGAACAAGGATGATATGATCGTTGCTGAAGATGAAGAGCCGAAGAAAACCAACTTCGAAAAAATTCCGGCACTTCGTCCTGCATTCCAAAAAGATGGAACAGTCACGGCGGCAAATTCTTCAAAGATCAACGACGGCGCGGCGGCGGTTGTTGTGATGTCGGCGGCGAAAGCAAAATCTCTCGGGCTCAAACCACTGGCGAAGATTCACGCATCTGCATCTGCTGCAAAAAAACCGGAATGGTTCACGACAGCTCCCGCCGATGTCATTCCCAAAGTTTTGAAGAAAGCGAACATGTCGCAATCACAGATTGATTTGTTCGAAATCAATGAGGCGTTTGCTGTTGTCACGCTTGCTGTCAACAAAACGCTGAACATTGATGTGAATAAAGTGAATGTTAACGGCGGCGCGGTTGCGCTCGGACATCCGATCGGCGCGAGCGGTGCACGAATTGTTGTGACGTTGCTGCATGTGTTGAAACAACGCAGTTTGCGGTACGGGCTTGCGGCAATTTGCATCGGCGGCGGGGAAGCAAGCGGCATGATTGTAGAAGCGTTGTAAAGATGGAAAATGGAAGATGGAAGGTTGGGCCCTTAATCCACGAACCTCGAATCAGGAAAAGCCATGAATATTAAGAATGTTACAGTCATCGGCGCCGGAACAATGGGCAATGGTATTGCTCATGTGTTCGCACAATATGGTTACAATGTTGTGCTCAACGATGTGAAACAGGAATTTGTTGACCGCGGATTAAAAAATATTCAGTCCAATCTTGACCGGCAAATCAAAAAAGGCGTATTGAATGAAGATGCGAAGAAGCAAACGCTGAGCCGCATCGCCTCGTCGCTTTCGCTTGCCGATGCCGTCAGGTCTGCCGACCTTGTGGTTGAAGCGGCAACGGAAAATAAACACATTAAGTTCGATATTTTCAGAACGATTGACAGCAGCGCACCCGCAGAAGCAATTCTTGCTTCAAATACCTCGTCAATTTCTCTCACGGAAATTGCAGCGGTGACAAAGCGCCCGCAGCAGGTGATCGGAATGCATTTCATGAATCCGGTGCCGGTGATGAAGTTGGTGGAAATCATCCGCGGGCTTGCAACATCGGATGCGACCTTCAACACTGTGAAAGCGGCAAGCGAGTCGCTCGGAAAAATTGCCGTTGAAGTGAACGATTATCCCGGCTTCATTTCAAACCGCATTCTTTTACCTATGTTGAACGAAGCGATGTATTGCGTGATGGAAGGCGTGGCAAAGCCGGAAGCAATTGACACGGTGATGAAGCTCGGCATGAATCATCCGATGGGACCGCTGACGCTGGCGGATTTCATCGGGCTCGATGTGTGTCTTTCCATTATGAACGTGCTTCACGAAGGACTTGGCGATTCAAAATATCGTCCGTGCCCGCTGCTGAAAAAAATGGTTGCCGCCGGACATTTAGGAAGAAAAACCGGCAAAGGGTTTTTTGAGTACAACCAAGCGAAATGAATTGGAAAATTATAAATAGCGATTCCATTGATTTGCTTTCTCGGCGTTTTTTCGGTGAGAAAGTTGATTTAACATTTCTCGATCCTCCGTTTAATCAGAATAAAGATTACAACTATTTTGATGACGACCTGCCAGACGATCATTATTGGCAGTTAATGCTGGATACGTGCAAAGGAATCTACGATGTAACCTCTGATGGAGGGGCAATTTATTTTATGCAGAGAGAGAAAAATACCGAGCGAGTTCTTCAATGTTTACGAGAGGCGGGCTGGACATTTCAGAACTTGATTATATGGAAGAAAAAAACCTCAGCAGTGCCAAGTAATTATAAGTATGGCAAGCATTATCAAATAATTGTTTTTGCTACAAAAAATGTTTCGCCTCGCGTGTTTAATAAATTGAGAATTTCGCCGCCGCTTCCTGCCAATTACAAGTTTGAAAGGGAAAATGGTATTTACGTGACTGATGTTTGGGATGACATCCGGGAATTAACATCCGGCTATTTTGCTGGCGATGAAGCGCTGCGAACATCAGATGGCGTGAGGTTTCATAAACAACAATCTCCAATTGCCCTTTTATTGCGCATTATTCTTTCTTCTTCGAATGTAGGAGATGTTATTTTCGATCCTTTTGCGGGCACTGGCACAGCATTGGTCGTTGCGGAACAATTGGGAAGGAAGTCTATTGGGATTGAAATTGATCCTGAAAACGCAAAATGTATTGAAAAAAGATTGAAAGCTATCAGAGACGCTGATTCGATAAACAAATATTACAAGGATTACATCAACACGGAAAATCTGAAAGAGATTTGGGGGTCAGTCAAAGAATATTTTTCGTCAAAAAAAGGCAGTTCGACTTTAAACTTATTTTCGGAATAAAATGCATTCTATTTACAAATTTTTTGACTCTTTGCTTGACGGCAAAGAAAAGCTTCTGCAAATTAAAAAACTCGACAAATTTCCGTTTGACAAAAAGCTGTTGTCGTGCGTGAATAGTGGTATTTTCCCTGACTTGGCAATCAAGATCAATCCACAACCCTCTCAACTCACTGGCGGGGAATTAATCGAGTTAAAAGACAGTGTTTCATACACTGTCTCGTCATTCAATTCGACGATACCTTCAAGAACAAAGGAAATTTCGAAGATCATTCAAGGCGAAAACAGCATTATCAAAGAGCAAATGGAGAAAGCAGGGGATAATATTTATTCATTACCTGTAAGAGATGTTTTTTATTTGGTGCGAGGTAAAAAGAAAACCAAAGTTAAAGTTTGTTTGGTCCACGGAAGTTTTTTTGAGACGACTCCGATAGAAAATCTTATCAGCCAGTCTTTTTGTAGTGTTTGACAAAATTAGGAACAACATTTTAACGACTTGAGTATATTACTGTAAAGAGCATTTATATTCTCAGCCCAAGGCTGATGCGCCTTTGGCGCAAAGGAGTCAGATATGAAGCAGTACA
>JAJYOI010000108.1 GCA_021796275.1 Bacteroidota bacterium | reverse complement strand
AAGTTCTGGCGCAGAACAAAGAATTCTTTGCCGTATCGTGGTATGCCGTGCAAAATTATAAACTCCTCCCAAGCGTCGGCTTGAATCGGTGTTAGGCCATGTATTATTAAAGTAGAAATAAATGCGTCCGCGTCAGTGTAAACAAAACAAATTGAGAACAGTAATCCAAATATCCTTAGTGTGAAATGTGTAATGTTGTTTATCGTAAAATTATCGGCAAGAACTAAAAAAACTTTGGGACGTGCTTCAATGCGCCTTACCGCCACATCATCCATAATAATAAATCGTTCAAGCCAATCAAGAATTCTTTGTTCTGCGCCAGAACTTATGACCAAAAGCACGGTATCGCCTTGCCTCACCGCATAGACAAGATCGATAACTTTTCCTTTTTCTGTTAAGAATAATGTAGGGCGTATTTCCCCTTCTTCAAAGTGAGAAAAGTCATTCGTTGAAATACGGTGAAGGAAATTGATGACGTCGCCGCCTTTCATTTCAATCAAGGCAACATCCATTTCAATGAACGCACGACGGTCGCGAAGAGCTTTGCGACAGGTATCAATTGAAGGTACATCATGAGGCGACATTTCAACTTCTACAGTATGCATCAGTTGTATAACAACCAGGGCTTCCTAAAAATTCAAAATGTAATGACATAAACGAAAAAGCATCCCGTCATACTATGAGGTGTGACGAGATGCTTTTCAGAACATCCAGCTTCATGCGTGCATTACGCTTGCTGTTCGGTTGTTTCGGCTTCCCCGAGCTCTTCGCGCATAGCAGGCAATGCCGCACCGCCGCTTTTCAGATACTGACGGATCATTCGTGTAATCCGTCTGCGAGCTTTTAATTCATCATCAGGCGAGACTGTTCTCATCGAAGCCATTCGGTCTTCGAGAATCTGGCGAGCCTTCGACGGCAAAACGGACAGGATACGCTCCGTTGTTTCTTGCGGTGCGTTTTTCAGCGCGATGGCGATTTCATCGCCTGAAATATCTTTCACTAATTGACGCAACATTCGATCATCAAGCTGCGCAATCGCATTAAACGAAACTCGCTGACTTGTAATTTCACGGAACAAATCAAGATTGACTACTTTGATGAATTCGATAATAGAATTTTCACTCGTTTCATCTAAATTGTCAAAGATATCAAGAAGAAGGTCAGTTCCTTGTACCTGAACGTTATTGATCACGGGAATTGTTGCGGCTTTTGCGGCAAGCTGCTTCGCTACGGAAACATACGTATCAGATGTGAGGCGGCGCAGCTTGCCAAGTTCGAGCGCAACTTCGCCTTGCTGCATTGAAGGCAAGCTTTTCAACATTGACGAAGCAACAGGTGTGGTAAGCTGCGAAAGAATAATTGCGATGATTCCCGGCGGCTCATCTTTCATTAATAAGTAAAGCTGCGGTTCGGACAGCCGTTCAAGGAATGCAAACGGGTTCTTTTTTGAATTTCTGGCAATGGAAAATCGCTTTATCGTAAGCTGGTTTTGAAAATAGGTCAGCGCATCTTTAATTTCGGATGCGTTCTTTTCCGGTTTTTCCATTGTATATTCTTGCAGCAATTTGATTTCTTCAATAGAAAAATAATCGCGCATTACTTGCAGGACGCTGTTCCCTAATTGCGATACGACGATCAACAGGTTCTCTTTCTGAGATTGGTCGGCAACCATATCCCGGATCACGCCTGCGGTCAATTCCGATTCGCCGGCGCATGTCGCAACCAATGTTGAACGAACCTTGGCGACTTCAATGCCGTCTGTAAATTCCTGCATCTCTTCGGACGATGGTTGAGGCGGGGCGGTAATTTCTGCCGGATTTAACGCGGGAACTTGCTGCGCCGGTAATTGTTGAGCTGCGAGTTGTTCCATTTGTTGTCGAGTTCTGCCTCGCATCAAAATGACGATGAGAAGGATGAGAACAAGAAGCCCAAGTCCGAGCAAAAGCAATGTCGTTGGATTCCAAAAAGCTTCTTGGCGCTGCTGGGGCTGCTGTTGCTTTGATGCTGCGTCAGCATCTTGCTTTTGTTTTTCCAATTCTCGAATTCTTTTATCTTGATCGGCTTTTAACTGCTCGCGCTGAACTTGAAGCGCATTTGGAGGAAAAGACATCTCCTGAATATCTACGCGATCGCCTCTGACTTTATTCAATCTGCCGGTATAAAAGGCAATGTTCTGCAATAAGTCTTTATCTTCCTGACTTCGGTTCTTATCGATCAACATTTTCACAACAATCGATTCAATACCATATTGCGGCGGTACGGCTGTTTGATCTTGCTGGCGTTCCGATTGAAATCCGGAAACACCGGGTAGCATCAAGTCGCGCTCATCGGTAGTTTTCGGCTTTGCAGGCGTAAGGTCAACTAACGTGACTTCGGCAGTAACGAGAAAATTTAAATCTGGAAAATAGCGTTGAATCTCACTTGTAATTTTATCTTCAAGATCCCTTTCCATTTTCTTCTTTTCAAGTTCAAGCCCGCTGTTGAAAAATGACGCCTGGAAAAATACCAACGCCATTAAAAAACCCGTAAAGCGAGATTTCATACTTTCCTCGTTGAAGTTTTTGGAAAGATAGTTCATAGTGATAGAGTTAAACCTGACGGTGATAATAGATTCGTATGACAACGCGGCGGTTATCATTGCGCGCCTGTTCTGTAAATTGGCCCGTTACCGGGTCGCGCTGTGTGTTTTGCGGACGCGCGTCGCCATAGCCGGTGGCAGATAATCGCTTGCCTTCAATTTGAACGGTGTCTTGTAAATAATGGAGTACTTCCAGTGCACGTGAGGCAGAAAGTTCCCAGTTTGATTTGAATTCTGCGTTAGCTCGCAACGGTGTATCATCAGTGTGCCCTTCGACTGCAATATATGCGTCGCGTGCTTTTACAAAGTAGCCTAAAATTCTTCCGACACTATAGATAGCATCGTAACCTTCTGCGCGCAGTTTCGCTAACCCCGGAGGAAAAAGAAGATTGCTTCCGAATCTCAGTTCAATACCTTGATCCGTCATGACAACGCTCACTTGACCTTTCAATGCTGCATTGTTGTCAATAACTTGCTTTAAATCTTTCGACAAAGTTCCAAGGTTCTGTTGCTGCTTTGCCGCGTCCGATACTGAGGACGCGAGACTATCCAACTTTGATTGATCAGGGACAGAGAGCGCTAAGAGCAGTGTAAACGCCGCAAGCATGGCTGTCAGTAAGTCAATGTAGCTGACCTGCCAATGTTTTTCTTGCGCTTTGCGAACTGAACCATACGGCATGCGTTAGGCTCCTTCGACAGAAAGTTGAGTTATTTTAGGAACTCCAAGAGTTCTGTTTTGGCGAATATATGTAGCGAGCTTGTCTTGAATATAAATGGGATGCTTCTTTTCGCTGATCAGGCACATTCCGTCCATAATCATTGTCTTCAACAAAACTTCTTCTTCCGTGCGACGTTCGATTTTGTCAGAAAACGGTTGGAAAATAAAATTTGCAAGCAGCAAGCCGTACAATGTTGTCGTGAATGCAACTGCCAAACCGGTAAGAATCGGACCAAAACCTGCAGCGGCGTCTATCTTCGTGGAAAACATTTGAATTAA
This sequence comes from Bacteroidota bacterium, assembly GCA_021796275.1. GTDB lineage: Bacteria > Bacteroidota > Ignavibacteria > UBA10030 > UBA8401 > JAJYOI01. Next base: position 6,279 of record JAJYOI010000108.1, on the reverse strand, counting down.
GCCGACTGTCGTTCCTAACATGCCGTAACCCGGCGAATAGGTTGCCGCTGAGCGAAAGACATCATCTTCTATTTGGTCATGGAAAGATTCATTTTCAATTCTCACTTGAAGAACATCTCGGATTTCTTCCTTCTTGTACCCGTTGACAAGCATCAGCAATCCATCGCGCATAAAAGGGTACTTAATCTGATTCGCATATTCTTCGAGCGATTCGATGTCGTGCGTGTTGCTGTACTGCGCGATGCTCGTGATGGCATCAAGGTACCAGTGGAAATTAATCTTATTACGAAAATAGACAAGGTACAACGACCGAGTCGCTTTCCAAATCTCGCTGAAATTATAACTGATGAGCGTTGACGCTGTAACGCCAAGAACTACAAAAACGATGCCGGGAAGATGAATATAATGTGTCAGACTATCCGGTACAAACTGCTTTTGCAACGCTTCTACTGTTGCAACATCGGTACCGATAATGAGAAGGACATATGCTGCTATGACAAACAAAATATATCCGATGACGGTCGAATTCATGTAACCTGCCTCCGTTAGAGATTAATAAAGTCTATACAATATCGCTCGAACATTGTCCATCGAAGGATCCAGTTCCAACGCCTTTTCCCAGCTAATTTTAGCTTGCTGCATATTCTGCAGCATATAGTACACTGACCCTTTAATAGCATGTGCCAAAGCCAAATTCGGAGCCGCATCAATAGACTTGTTTATTTCTACTAACGCTTGTGTGTATCGCTTCAAAGAAAACAACCGCTGAGCTTCCTGCAAACTGAACAAAGCACGGTTATAATCTGCGTCTTCTTTGGTATATGTGCCCGTCCGCTGTTGCCGCTTTATTTTTGATGTGTCAACGATATCCTGAATATCTGAAGAGATATCTTCCTCGCGAGGCTTCAAAAGCTGATCTGTTACTTCCTGAGCTTGCTCACGTCTCTCTTGACGCACAGGTTTTCCACTCGGCTGGCCGCCTTGTTGCGGACTCGTGATCTCTGATGCGTTTGCAGGCGGCTTGAATGCTTTTCCGGAATAATCAATAGAAAAATCTATGTCACGGTTGTACAAATCGAGCAAAACGTCCATGTTAAGCGTAGGAGTGTTTAGCCTCACTGTTGCCGGCGCAGAAGGTATCGCAGCGTTCTGCTGAGGTGTGTTTTGCTGAGTTTGCAGAGAATCCTGCGCCGCATTGTTCCCTGGCACTTGTGCATTGCTTATTATAGCGAAGAAGAACATCATTCCGACTGAGACACTTTTCATAGCAACACCTTCTTTTGTTCTGACTTAAAGAACAAAGTTGACCTGCATACCGTAAATGGGCCCGCCAATATCATATTTAGAGAAACTGTTTTTGATGACGACATAGTTATAGAGTCCCGTAATGCCGATATTTCGGCTTAAACGAAGCGACAATCCACCGCCATATGTTTCAGCCACTCCGTTTTTGAATGATACATCAAAACCGCCGGAGAGATCAAGCAAAAGAATTCCCGGTCCGATCGCTTCGTTACCGACAAGCTCGAACGAGAATCCGGGCTGCACAATAATTCCCATCAATCCTAACTTTGAAGTGCCGATCATTCTTCCGTCAATGTAGAATTTCAGAAAATCTAAAATTGTAGCCATTTCATTAATGCGGTATCCGATGGAATAATATCCGTACGAACCCGTTGAATCTTTCACACCGTATTGGTACGTCGTTGCAATCTGAAATCCTACAGAAAGATAGTTTTCTATCAATCCTGTTTTTCGCCGCAATTCGTATTCGCGCTCTAATTCTTTTGTCGCATCCATGGGCAGAACGCGGTATTCAGCGCTCATTTCTTTGCTCCACACGGTGATTCCGTTAAGATCGTTGATGTTCACAAACATCAAAATCTTGTTGGGAGAAATGAGAATATCGGCATTCACAATACCGTCAATATTTCGCTGGCGCGCATACTGGCGAAGTTCATCTTCTGTGTATGTATTTTTCACCTGAAGTGTGCTGTCGGTCGCTCTGAACGATAATGTTTTTAAATCTTGAGATGAAGAAACGGCAAACCGCCGTCCTTCTGTCAGCGCATTTTTCAATCGTTGCTCAAAATAGCTGACAAGGAATTGTAACTCAGAATAAGTGAGTTGTTCTTTGAACGGCCAATGAACTTTTACCTTATAAATGATTAGTGTCCGGATGTTTGGCGTTACATCGCGTTCTACCCCGCTCATTTGCGTGAGCAACGAATCAACCGCTACGTCAAATTTTGGAAAGATTGAAATGAGTGTCGAGTTTTCAAGAGAAGGAGTGGAACTTGACGGACGTAGCGGCGCAGTTTGATTTGGTGATGCTGATGTTGTAGGCTGGCTGTAAAGTTGAGTGGTGATCAAAAGAAATGATGTGTAAAAAAGAAACAATCGGGTGACAATCTTCATCCATTCATGCATAATGTTTTGTCTGCGTCTGTTGATTGAATGATTTATTTGGCTTTCTTATACCACCGTCCACATGTACACTTTGACTACAACTTATGAAATTACCGCAAACAATTTACATCTTCCTTGCAAACGCAACGCTAATTGGCAGTAATATAACAGAATTTTTAGTTTTGTCAAGAAAAAAAGCATAATGTTGAATTTAATGAAAGCCACCGAAGCAAAAAAGCACTTGCCAGATTAGAGATTTTGTGTATATTGAGACGTTTACCGCCTCCTTCAGAAATTGAAAAATCTTGCATCAGAAAGGCAGAAAACGGTCAAAAAGGTCTTAAGACATGCGTAAATGTCTTCAATTTGTATTCTGTTTAGAAATAATTGTTTTCTTTGCTGGCAATGCTGCAAAGTGCCAAACTATAGTCCACGAAAATTTGCCTGTTATTCAGTTTGGTGCAGGGATATATGATATCCGCAGATCAAACGCTACATCTGAATTACAAATCGAAGTTTTTTTCCCAACAAAGCTGAGCTTTATTCGCCCTATGGCAAGCGTGATGGCAAGCGGGAAGCGAGACATGTTCGCGAGTATCGGAACCGGTATACCGATCAGGTTGTCAAACACTTTTGTTTTTCTGCCGAGCCTTTGCGGTGGTATCTATCAACACGGAAGCGGTACCGAGCTTGGCTACGCAATGGAATTTCGCTCTAATCTTGAAATAACATACGAGCTAACGAATCATTCGTACATTGGCATTGGGGTGTACCACTTTTCAAACGGCTCTCTCTCAAAAACAAATCCGGGGTTGGAATCTTTGCTTCTCTCTTATTCGTTCCTTCCGTAAGAGTAAACATTGTTTTCTTGATTCCACTGTGACAGATTTGTATATTACTAAACCATCAATGCCAAAGTGGCGGAATTGGTAGACGCGCTGGACTCAAAATCCAGTCTGGCTTACCCCAGGTGAGGGTTCGAGTCCCTCCTTTGGTACAATATTAGATTGCAATTTTATTTTTCTCTCCGCAGACCTTCAGTTAAAGGCGGATCAGCTTCTGGCAGAAAAGTCAGGGGCTACTTCCCAATCCTAAATTCAAATTCCACAGAAGCCCACACACCGATTGGCACACCGTTGATTTGAGCCGGTGAAAATTCCCACTGCATAATCGCTTCGGATACCGGTTTAACAAATGCCTCATTGGTGGCACTGAGTATCTCATATTTTTCCGGCTTTCCTTCTTTATTTATCCACACACGGACATCAACAACGCCCGTTATCGGATTCTCAATCATGTAACGCGGAAGCGTCGGCGGTACCTGTATCAGCGGTATCGGGCGCTCGGAAAGAACGGGCGGCTTTTCTCCTTGATCTTTATCTGAAGAAAAAACTGCGGCATGTGCTGAATCGTCTTTGTTAATGAATCCGACATCAAGCGAATCTTTTTCATATTGTTTGACAAGATTCGTATCGCCTTTCACTATTGTACCGTAGTTTTCCGGCAGTCTGATCGCAACAGAATGTTTCGTAGATTGATGAGTCGGCTGCATTGTCCTTGTTTGCCGCCACACGGAAATTTGGATTGCGCCATAATCCCGTTTCACTTCGAGAAGCGAATCAACCGTCGGCGTTATGACAGTCGGGACTCCGCGTTTCAAAACTTCCACATACATTCGTTTTCCTTCGATACGAAGAATCTTGCCATGGAATGGTTTTCCTTTCAGCGGAATAAACAAATCATGATAATCCTTTTCACTGGGTCTGTGTTGGGCGGTTTGTTGAAATCCAGTGGAAAGTAAAAATAAAATAAGCAGAAAAAAGAAATACATTGACGCATGTTGTTTCATCATTCACCCGCTTTGTAAAGTGAAGGTGCATCATGGATCTCATTTGTTCTGCCATCATGAACCGCAAATTTTGCGCCGGAACTCCAAATAGATCCGCTGCCGTATTCTCCATTTTTATTAAGCGCATAAAACTTCACATCGAAATTCGGCCGTCCGCGTTCATCTTGTAAACGCCGCTCCTTGTTATGATCAACAATTCGCTGACATGCCATTAAACACGCTTCAGTCGGGCTTTTTCCCTGCCGCATATATTCTACAACCATCACCGAACTGCAATTCAAAAGATTCGCTTCTCCCCTTCCCGTTGAACCGGCGGCGCCAACCTCATTATCGACAAACAAGCCCGCGCCGATAATCGGTGAATCGCCGACGCGTCCGGGCACTTTATATGCCATGCCGCTCGTCGTTGTCACGCCGGAAATGCCGCCATGAAGATCAATTCCTAGACAATTAATTGTGCCATATGTGTGCATAACATTTCTCGAATCTCCGCCGACATCCTTATCTTCGATTGAATGCGGCGGCAAATAATCATCTTGATTGCTCAGGCTTTCTTTCCACTTCACCCACTCTTTACGCGCTTTCTCGGTGAGGAGATTTTCTTCTTTGAAGCCATGCATCTTTGCAAACTTCAAAGCACCTTCTGCCACAAGAAGAACGTGATCGGTTCGTTCCATCACATATCGCGCAACGATGGAAGGATTTTTAATATTTTGAAGCGCTCCGACCGCGCCAGCACGATGCGTCGGTCCGTGCATGACAGACGCATCCAATTCGACAACACCGTCGGCGTTCGGCAATCCGCCTAATCCAATCGTCATGTCATCTGGATCGTCTTCAAGAATATTGACGCCGGCAATAACTCCATCAAGAGCGTCGGCGCCGGTTTGAATTATTTCCATCGCTTTCTGTGTTGCCCGGAGTCCGTTCGCACTCGCAACGACCAAGCCTTTCGTATATCTCGATGAAGTTGTAGCAGATTTCCCGTAACCCGAAAAAGGTAAAAGCGTTGAACCAACTCCAACTGCGGCTGTGGTTCTCAAAAAATCTCTGCGAGTGAAAATTGGTTTCATAACGTCTCCGTTTAATTTGGTAAACGATACGCCCTTTTCAACAGTGTTGAAAAATGAATTATCTCAACACCAGATCCATATTTCTCCGCGCCATATTCCATTTGTATTAAACAACCAGGATTGTTGGCTACAATAATTTCCGCTCCGGTAGATTTTACATTGTCCATTTTTCTTTTGAGCAATTTCATTGAGTCATCGTAATGAACAACATTGTAAATTCCCGCACTCCCGCAGCACCAGCTTGCTTCCGGCAATTCAACGAGATCAATTCCCGGAATCATAGAAAGCAGTTGGCGCGGCTCAGCAGTAATTTTTTGTGCGTGTGCAAGATGACATGCGTCGTGGTAAGCAACGCGCCTGTTAAATTGCGTGGTTGGAATTCTGAATTCAATGCCGATCAAAAATTCAGAAATGTCTTTAATCTTTGTAGAAAGAATTCGTGCTTTCTCTGCATACATCGCATCATCGTTAAGATAATGCCCATACTCTTTCATGAATGCACCGCAGCCGGCGGAATTCATGACAATGGCATCGAGTTCATATCTCGAGAAGACGTCAATATTGTGGCGTGCAAGGCGGCGTGCAGTTTCAAAATCGCCGCTGTGCGCCTGAAGCGAACCGCAGCATTCCTGTTCGCGCGGTGTAATGACTTCGCATCCATTGTGGAGAAGAACATCAACTGTATCTTTGTTGATTCCGGCGAACGCAACATTCATCAAACAGCCGGAAAGAAAGCCGACGCGATACTTGGCTGTTCCTTGCGGCTTGAGAATTTCCGGAATTATTTCATCGGAATACTGAGTGTCAATTCGAGGTGCAAGTGCCTGAAGATCGTTAAGTTTCGATGAAAATATTTTTACTATTCCCGATTTTTTAATGACTGATTCTATTCCCCGCTGTTGCAGACGGCGAACTCGAAATTACGCAGACATTTATTGACGAAATGAA